>JBDUBS010000260.1:0-2659 GCA_040003875.1 Acidimicrobiia bacterium
GCACGCCACTCAAACGACTCGGCCTGCCCGACGACATCGCGCTCTGCGCGCTGTACCTCGCGTCACCCGCCGCGAGTTTCGTCACCGGCAAGATCTTCGAGGTCGACGGCGGGCTCGAGGAAGCGAACCTCGCGCTCGGGCTCCCGGATCTGTAATACCCGACTGGAAGCGAGCTTCGATGCGCTGGACCGTCGCGTTCCCCATGTTCCCCGTCGACCATCTCCTGCCGATGGCTCGTGCCGCCGAGGCGGCCGGCTTCGACACCATCACGGTGCCCGACTCGATCTTCTTCCCGGAATCCGTGTCGGCCGAATATCCGTACTCCGCCGACGGCGGCCGGTTCTGGGCGCCCGAGACGTCGTTCCCGGATCCGTTCGTATCGATCAGCGCCATGGCCGCCGTCACCGAGCGGATCCGATTCCTCACCAACGTCGTCAAGTTGGCGATCCGCGAACCACTGAGCGTCGCGAAGCAGTTGTCGTCAATGGCCGCACTGTCGCACGACCGCGTCGGGCTCGGCGTCGGGCTCTCGTGGATCCCCGAGGAGTTCGCCTGGACCCACAACGACATGCGGACGCGCGGCAAACGCGCCAACGAGATGATCGAGATCCTCAAGCTCGTGTGCGCGGGCGGCGGTCCGAAGTGGGTGGAGTACCACGGCGCGCACTACGACTTCGACCGCCTGATGATGTCGCCCGCACCCGAGCAGCCGGTGCCGATCTACGTGGGCGGGCTGAGCGAGCCCGGCTTCCGGCGTGCGGCACGCCTCGCCGACGGGTGGATCTCGGTGCAGAACACCACCGCGGAGATCACCGGCGCGATCACCGAGCTCACCAAATACCGCTCCGAGTACGGCCGGGCCGACGAACCGTTCGAGATCAACGCACTGCCCACCGACGCGTTCGAGATCGACGGCTACCGCCGCCTCGCCGACGCCGGGGTGACCGAGATCCAGACCGTGCCGTGGTACTTCACCGGCAAGGACCCCGAGGACCTCGGCAACCGCATCGACTCCCTGGCATGGTTCGCCGACACGATCATCACCAAGTTCTGATGTCCGACCCGGTCGACGCGATCGAGCCGCTCGCGGCCGAGCGGGCCACGTTCACCGAAACGGTCGACGTGGTGGTGGTCGGCCTCGGCATCGCGGGGACGTGCGCGACCGTCGGCGCGGCCGAGGCCGGCGCGTCGGTGTTCGCGGTCGAGCGGGCCGTCGCGACGGGCGGTACCTCCGCACTCTCGGGCGGGCTGATCTACCTCGGTGGCGGCACACCCGTACAGCACGCATGCGGGTACACCGACACCGCCGAGAACATGGAGCGGTTCCTGCTCGCGGCGTGCGGCCCCAACACTGATGCAACGAAGGTGCACGCGTACTGCGAGGGCTCGGTCGGGCACTACCACTGGCTCGTCGACCACGGCGTCCCGTTCAAGGGCCAGTTCAACGACGAACCGAACCGCGAGCCCTTCGACGACTCCGGACTCGTGTTCTCCGGTGGCGAGGACTCGTGGCCGTTCATCGACATCGCGGATCCCGTGCCGCGCGGCCATCATCCGCAGTTCCCGGACACCGCAGGGGGTTTCCTCATGGACCGGCTCAGTGAGGCGCGCGCCGCGACTCCAGCGCGCACCGAGACCGACGCCCGCGTCGACCAGTTGATCGTCGACCGCGACGGCGTCGTCGCGGGAGTCGCGATTCTGCACGACGGCGAGACGCGGGCGGTCCGGGCGCGGCGAGGCGTGGTGCTCGCGGCCGGCGGGTTCATCTTCAACGAGCCGATGCTCGGCCGCTACTGCCCTCCCGCCCTCCGTCCCAACGCCGCCTGGCGGGTCGGCCAACCCAACGACGACGGCCGCGCCATCCGGCTCGGCCAGGGAGTGGGTGCCGCGCTGCGCAACATGCAGGCCGTCGAGTGCGCGCTCCCCATCGGACCGCCCCATCGCCTGGCCCGCGGATTGTTGGTGAACGCGCGGGGCGAGCGCTTCGTGAACGAGGACACGTACACCGGACGGATCGGGATGCGGGCACTCCTCGAACAGGACGGCGAGATCTACCTGATCGTCAGCGAGGAGATCTTCGAGGTCAACTTCGTCGGCATGCGTCTGCAGTGGGCCGCCGAGACCCCCGAAGAGTTGGCGCGCGACATCGGCCTCCCTGAGACAGCCCTGGCCCGAACCGTCGCCGATTACAACCGGCACGCGGTCGACGGGCACGACCCGCAGTGGCACAAGACCGCGCCGTTCGTCACTCCCCTGCGCCCACCGCTCGGCGCAGTCGATCTCCGCGTCGACCGCAATGCGATCTACGCACCGTTCACCCTGGGTGGACTCGCGACCGACGCCGACGGAGCGGTCCTCGACGCGACCGAGTCGCCCGTCCCCGGACTGTTCGCCGCCGGCCGCACGACCTCCGGCATCGCGGCCGGTGGATACGTGAGCGGGATCTCGCTCGGTGACGGCAGCTTCTTCGGCCGCCGCGCCGGCATCAGCGCCGCCGGCTGACCACCCCCCGCGAGCACCGTTTGTCACTTTGAGGACGCTGAGCGCGTCGAAAGTGACAAGCGCTCCGGTTTCACGGCCGCCGCACCGGTCGCGCCCGCATCTCGAGCCGGAGCGCAGCGGAGGCGAGAGCCGCGAAGCGAGCCCCACGCAAGGGATG
>JBDUBS010000574.1:0-8884 GCA_040003875.1 Acidimicrobiia bacterium
CCGGAACCGCGACGAGAAGACCGCACGGCTCGCAGCCACCGAGGAGGTGACGACCGGGATGCCACCGACGGCCTTTCCCGACGAGCGGTTGGAGCTCGTGTTCACGTGTTGTCATCCCGCCCTCGACGTCGACGCACAGGTGGCACTCACCCTCCGGACCCTGGGCGGGCTGACGACCGACGAGATCGCCCGAGCGTTCCTCGTTCCCGAAACGACCATGGCCCAACGGCTCGTGCGGGCCAAGCGCAAGATCAAACTGGCGGGCATCCCGTTTCGAGTCCCCCCTGCGGACGTCCTCGGCGACCGGCTCGCGGCGGTGCTGGCGGTGGTGTACCTGGTCTTCAACGAGGGCTACGGGGGCCGAACCGAACTCGCCGCCGAGGCACTGTGGCTCGGCCGCGCGCTGGTCGAGTTGATGCCCGAGCAATCCGAGGCACACGGACTGCTCGCCATGATGCTGTTTCACGACTCCCGACGCGACACGCGATTCCACGAGGGCGACCTGGTGCTCCTCCACGATCAGGACCGGAAGCGCTGGGACTCCGAGGCGATCGAACTGGCCCGGACCGAACTGGAACGCGCCTTCGCGCTCGGTGGGCGTGGGCCCTACGTTGTGCAGGCAGCGATCGCGGCCCGGCACACCGAAGCTTCACCCGACTGGCAGCACATCGCGGTGCTCTACGCCGAACTCGGACGCCTCACCGATTCACCGATCGTCGAGTTGAATCGGGCCGTCGCGGTGGCCGAGACCGAGGGCCCCGCGGCCGGACTCCGCATCGTGGACCGACTCGAACTCGACGAGTACCGCTATCTCCATTCGACGCGCGGCGAGTTGCTCCACCGCCTCCACCGCGACGGCGAAGCCGCGGTGGCATACCGCCGCGCGCTCGCCCTCACTCCTGACCCCGCCGAGACTCGCTGGCTCGCACAGCGGCTCGCAACCGTCGAGGCCGGCGACCGGGGTATACGTCCCCTCTGAGCAGGTTCGTCGGGTTCCCTGACCGGCGTCCGCCATGGAGCGATCGCATCAAGGGGTACCCCAGCGGCGCCGATAGCACGACGTGCATCGCCTCCGGACCGGTTTCGGATTGTTCGCGTTCTACGCGATCGTGACCTTGATCCCGATCGCGATTCTCGGCGCGCTCCTGCAGCAGTCCATCCGCACCGACCTCGACCACCGCGGCCTCGACCAGGGGATGGCCGTCGCCAACTCGGTCGCCCGGGCTTCGATCGACCCCATTCTGTCGGGCGACACGTTGGCCGACGGCGTGACCGCCGCGGAACGCAGCGCGCTCCTCAAGGTCGCGATGTCACTCGCCGACAGCGGCGACGCGCTACAGCTCCGCATCCGCGACCGACTCGGTCATGTGGTGTTCGACCCGCGAGCGCCGGACCGTGGTCCCACCGGCGGTCCCGACGAAGAGGTACAAAAGGCCATCGGCGACGCGCCGGTACGACTGCTCACCCGCCTCAACGCGGACGAGATCGACACGGCCAAGCAGCTCGGTCAGCAGGCGATCGAGATCTACACCCCGATCCGATCCACGCAGAGCGGCCCGGCTCTCGGTGCATTGGAGATCTACGTTCCGTATTCGCCGATCGCCGCGTCGATCGATCAGAACGCGCGCCACCTCACGACGCTGCTCATCGGCGGACTCGCAGGGCTGTGGATGCTCCTCGCAATCATCTCCTGGTCGGTGACCCGTCGGTTGCGTCGCGCCGCGTCGGTACAACAACGACTTGCGCGGGAAGACTCCCTGACGGGACTTGCGAACCGCAGTGCGCTCCTTGAACAGTTGAACGAACGCCTCGTTGCATCGACCCCGAGTCATCCCGTGACCGTCGCAGTGCTCGACCTCGACGGTTTCGCCCACGTGAACAAGGTTCTGGGACCGGTCAACGGTGATCGCTTCCTACGCCACGCGGCGGACCGGTTGCGCGAGACCGCCGCCACCGACGACGTGGTGGCCCGGCTCGGCGGCGACCAGTTCGCGATGGTGTTCGTCGACACGAACGGACGCCAAGCCGACGCGCTGATCGCGCGGATCCGCCGTGCCCTCCTCGCCGAGGTGGAACTCGGTGGTATCGAACTCGCGTCCGAGGTCACAATCGGGCTCGTCCAGGGCGCCGACGGTGACGATCCGGGTGAGCTGCTCCGTCAGGCCGGCGTCGCATGCCGGTCCGCCAAGCGCGACAACGCACCGGTGCTCTCCTACGACGTCACCCTCGAGGGGTTCGACGCCGACCGACTCCGACTCGTCACCGAGTTGCGGCACAGCATCAACTCGGCGGCCCTCGCACTCCACTACCAACCGAAGATCGCGACGGTCAGTGGGCAGGTCATCGGCGTCGAGGCACTGTTGCGGTGGCACCACCCGACGCGTGGCCTGCTCCTCCCGGGTGCCTTCCTCCCCAGTGCGGAGTCGACCGAACTCATCTTGCCGATGACCGACTGGGTCGTCGACGAGGCGTGCCGGCAGGCGGCCATCTGGCAGGACGCGGGCCTCGACCTCCCGATCGCGGTGAACATCTCGGCCCGATGCCTCCGCGACCCGACGTTCGCCGACCGCGTACTCACCACGCTGATGCGACACCACGTCAAGGCCGACCGACTCGCGATCGAGGTCACCGAAACCGCGGTGATCTCGAACCCCGATCGGGCCGCCGCCACGTTGCGGCGACTCGCCCAGCGGGGAATGACGGTCTCGATCGACGACTTCGGCGTCGGATACACGTCATTGGGGCTGCTGGATCGCCTCCCGATCAGTGAAATCAAGATCGACCAGCAGTTCGTGCGACCGCTGAGCATGGGAATCCGCGCCGGAGCCATCGCCCGGGGCATCATCCTGCTCGGCCACGAACTCGGACTGACCGTGGTCGCGGAAGGCGTGGAGGACGACGAGACCCTCGCGTCCCTCACCGAACTCGGATGCGATCTGGCTCAGGGTTACCTGATCGCTCGACCCGCTCCCGTCGACGACTTCGAACGGTGGCTCACAGAACGGCCTGGCCTGGCACTTCGCTCGTGACGCGTACCCTGCTGGCGATGAGGGATACGGGCGAACGATGAGCCGACTGGACGAGGTGGGCGAGCGGGATGGGTGGCGATGCTGGCTCTGCGACCTGGCCGTCGATCCGGACATGTCGGTCAACGACGCTCGCGGGCCGAGCATCGACAGCGTCACGTCCAAGGCCAAGGCCAAGGGGCCCACACCGGCCGTCGGGAACGAACGACTCGCGCACCGGGCGTGCAACACGAAGAAGGGGGCTATCGCACCCGTCGTGCCGTGGCCCGACGAGATTTTCGTCGTGGACCCGGCGCCGATTCTCGCGGCGGTGGAGCGCCTCGCTCGACGGCGGGGTCGGGACGTGATGGCCCGTTGCCCCACCGAGGCCGATGCCGTCGCCGCGGGCGACTGGCTCGTCGATCGCATTTCCCGTCTCGTTCCCGCACTCGACGTCACGGCGACCGCCGAACCCGGCGGGGGCCAGTACCTCCTCGTGATCTCCACGCGATGACCGCCGATGGTCTGCCGGCCCCTCCGTTCTCCGAGTGGTTGGCCGGAATGCGGGGTGCGCTGCGCGGCGAACACGATGCCGACGTCCCGTGCGGCGAGTGCACAGCATGTTGTCGGGCCTCGCAGTTCGTACCCATCGAGGCCGACGAGACTGCCGTTCTGGCCCACATTCCGGATGAACTGCGGTTCCCCGCACCGGGACGCCCACCGGGCACCGTCGTCCTCGGCTTCGACCAACACGGTGCGTGCCCGATGCTCACCGATGCCGGCTGTTCCATCTACGACCACCGACCGCGAGCCTGCCGGATGTACGACTGTCGGATCTTCGCGGCCACGGGCGTCGCGGTCGAAGGCCCCCAACAGGCCGAGGTGGCACGCCAGGTGAGGCGGTGGAGGTTCGCGTTCCCGACCGCGGCCGACCACGCTGCGCAGATGACGCTCAGACACGCGACCGACGCGGTACGAGCATCGGTACTCAGGCGGCCCGCAGGCACCGCCGCGCCCGGTGCAATCGAGGTCGCGGTCAGGGCGGTCGACCGGCCCCGCTGACCCTCCGCACCTCAGCGCGCCGCGTGTGCCGCGACCGAGCGCACCGCGGCCGCGCGTTGTTCGTCGTCGATGAAAGCGGCGCGGAACGAGTTGGCCGCGAGGGTCGTCAGGTGATCGTCGGTGAGCCCGAGGGCGCGGGCCGTCGCGAGGTAGTTGTCCCCGATGTAGCCGCCGAAGTACGCAGGGTCGTCGGAGTTGATCGACACGTTGAGACCCAGCTCCAACATCCGGCGGAGGGGATGCGCCTCGAGGTCCGGCACCACGCGCAGCTTCACATTCGAGAGTGGGCACACGGTCAGGGGCACCTGTTCGTCGACCAGGCGGGCAACCAGATCGGGATCCTCGAGGCAGCGGACACCATGGTCGATTCGTTCCGCGCCCAACAGGTCGAGCGCCTCGCGGATGTAATCGGCGGGCCCTTCCTCGCCGGCGTGGACCACGACGCGGTAGCCCTCGGCGCGTGCCCGGGTGAAGACATCGACGAACTTCGACGGCGGATTCCCAGCCTCACCGGAGTCGAGTCCCACGCCGAGGATGCGGTCGCGGTACGGACGGGCGGCGTCGAGGGTGGCGGCCGCGGCATCGGCCGAGAGGTGGCGGAGGAAGCACATGATCAGCCCGGACGTGATTCCGAGGTCGCGCTCGGCCTCGGCCAGGGCACTCGAAATACCGTCGACCACCACACCGATATCGATCCCACGGTCCGTATGGGTCTGCGGGTCGAAGAAGATCTCGGCATGGCGGACCCCGTCGGCCGCCGCTCGCGTCACGTACGCGCGCGTGAGGTCGGCGAAGTCGTCCGCGTTGACCAACACCGAACAGCCGGCGTAGTACACGTCGAGGAACGACTGAAGGTCCGCGAACACGTAGGCCGCCCGCACCGCGTCGACATCCCGATAGGGGAGCACGACACGGTTGCGGTCGGCCAGCGCGAAGAGCAGCTCGGGCTCGAGCGTTCCTTCGATGTGGAGGTGCAGCTCGGCCTTCGGACCGGTCGGGTCGATCATCGGCCCCACGGTACCGGCGCGTCGACCGATCGGCGGGGTGTTCCCCAGTCGATGCTCAGGCCGGGTACGGGAAGTTGATCGCCTCGCCGAGGATCGGGAACGCATCGTCGGCGAGGAGGAACTTCGCGTCGAGCGCGTGCGCCTCGCCGATGAGGAACTGCATCAGATAACCGGCGCGGGTGCCGTAGTGCGCCTGCAACTGGCCCGCCGTGAACGGGAAGGTGGTCCCGAAGAGCGAGCAGAGGCCGGGACTGTTCCCGAATCCGGACAACGTGGCGATGGGTGCGTCGAGCTGGGGAGTGCGGATACCGCCGAGCGCGTTGCCGTCGGCATCACGCGCCACATTGCCCTGGGCGTCGAGCGTGATCCGAGGTGCGCTCGGTGGCACCCGCGACGACTTCAGCATCCATTGCCGCAAATCGCGCAGCGCAGTGTGGAAGACGTAATGCTGAGGGCCGCGGTTCGCCGGCAGGGTGCACCCCAGAACGCTGGTCGCCACGGGTCCGATCATGTACTCGTCGGCGTGGGCGGTCCCCGCCACCTCCCATGTGCGCAGCGTGTCGGTGTCGGGTTGGCGCGCCGGCGCGTACCGGGGGATGTCGGTTTCGGCTTCGAACACGAAGACCGGCGCCGAGAGGTCGGTACGGATGAACGTCGGATTCGGCACCGTCGTCCCGGCGCCCGAGATGGACAAGGCCGAGGCACCCGCCGACCGGCTGTGGATCAGATAGGCGTCGTACTGACGGGCTCCGGGCGCGATCGCGTTCACGTAGGTGGTCATGCGCGACGCCGACTGCGATTCACCGTCCGCGATCAAACGGTGCGCGTCGAGCCCGGGCAGCGGGTCGACCCCGCGTGGGTGGGTCAATGCCCGGGCCGCCTGTGAGTAGATGTCGTACGAGTACTGGTCACCGGGGTGGACGAGCGATCCATAGCGCACCGGATCGAGCAGCTTGAGACCTGCCACGGGTCCGTCGACGCCGATGAACTGCGCCGAGATTCCCACCCAGGCGTAGCCCTGGCGCATGAGCTCGATTCGCGAGTACTCCCAGTCGGGCGACGTGTCGAACTGCGCAGTCACGTTGAGCCACTCGACGATCACGGTGCCGTTGAACCGGGCCGGGTTGCTCGGACGCCGGATGATCATGCGGGTCTTGTAGGGCGCGGCCGTGGACGGCGCAACGTTCCAGTGGCCGTCGGAGCCGAGCGCGCCGATCGCGTCGAACGCCTGCGCCGTGCCCTCGAAGAAGTACTCGTCCTGCACGTACCCGAACTGCGGCATCTCCGCGATCTGGGTGTTGATCGCGAGCACCCCGCCGCCCCCGGTCACCGGGCCCGACACCGTCGGCCGGGGGACGTGGATGCGCGGGACGCCGGCCGGGCGCGCGGCTCCCGCGCTGCTGGCGGCGACAGTCGTCCCCACGAGGGTGAGCGCGAGGGTCGCCGTCATGAAGACGGCGGTCAGGGAACGTCGATGCGAGCCACTCACGGGCCACCGTCCTTTGGTCATCTGGCCTTTGGTCATCTGGCCTTTGGTCATCTGGCCTTTGGTCATCTGGATCACCAGTCGTATCCGGCCGCATAGGTCAGGACCGCGAGTCCGGTCTGTCCTGCGTAGCTCGGGTGGAAGTAGTCGACGGTCGAGATATCGCTCAACGCGAAGGGGGAGTCGAACACCGCGTTCTGGTCGAACCGGCAGTTTGCGTACTGACCGCACACGGTGGCCAGCGCGGTGTTGTAGTCGATGACCCGTTGGCGGACCCGTGCGCGACGGTCGACATCGGCCGGTGCAGTCGACTGGGGGTTCGCCACCATCGACTGGCAGATGTTGAACTGCGTCCATGCCGAGCGCGCCGCCGACGAGTCCTTGCCGACGGTCCAGAGGCGGAACAGGTCGGGCACGCTGGCCACGAGGATGTGGGCGTTCGGCAGGCCGTTCGTGAGTGTGGTCATGGCCTGCTGGAACTGACTCCGGTAGGTGGCCACCAACGTCATCTCCGCCTCGGTTCCCTTGCACCCGTCGTTGCCGCCCATCTCGATCGTCACGTACTCGACGCTCTGATTGACGGCGTTCACGGCCTGCCCGTTGAGGCTGGCCATCACCGCGCCGCTCACCGCATCGTTGTGGGCGTTGCCCGCGATCGCCGGGTTGAGGGCCAGCAGGCGGCTGTAGTGACTGTCGACCCCGGCGTCGGTGCCGCTCGACCACACCGCAGACAGACACTCGCCGAACGTCGGACACGCGTCGAACGCCCGGCTGATCGAATCACCGAGCGCGGCCATGGAGTTCGGGACCGGTACTGCGGTCCCGGTGCCGTCATCGTCCACGATGGTGCCGGTGGCCGAGCCTCGCTGGATGCTCACGCCGGGCGGCAGTGAACCGGCCGACACCGCGAAGGTCACGGTCTCGTCCGACTCGAGCGTGGTGTCGGCCCACACGGGTACCGCAATCGACTTCTGGGTCGGCGTCACGCCGGACGGCGTCAACGCGAACCGAACGGTCCCGTGCTGCGCGCCGCCGTAGTCACCGCCGCCGGCGGCAGTGGTGCTGAACCCGGCATTCACCGGGGTGATCGTGTAGCTGAGAGTCACCGGACTGGTCGCAGGCGCGGAGAGCGTGACCGGGAAGGCGAGGGTGCGGGTCTTGCCAGTGTCGCCCTCGGTGACCGAAGTGTCGCCGACCGCAACCCGGACGCCGCTGCCGGCGTCGTCGTCGATGATCGTGCCGTAGGCGGCGGGCCGCCGGAGCCGGGCCGGACCGCTCAGTGCCGACAGCGTCGCACGGAGGGTCTCGTTGCCCTCGACGGTCGTATCGCCGACGATCTTCACCGCCACGTTCTTGCTGACCGGCGTCCCGTTCGCACCGGCCTTGAACACCACGGTCGAGGGCAGCGCACCCTTGTCGAGGAAGTCGACGCCCGCGGAAACGGTCTTGGCGCCCGACGCAGTGAGGTTCTGGAGTCGGACCTTCATGCTGACCGTCGCCGAAGCAGGACGCGACAACGTGACCGGAAAGACCATGGTGCGGGTCCCGCTGTCGCCCTCGACGACCGACACGTCACCGATGGAGACACAGGCCGTGGTACAGCCGGCCAGGGTGGCCCCGGCCGGCGACCCGCTCAGGCCGGCAAGACCGCCCAAGGCGACCGCGCACAGCGAGACCGCCACGATCGAATGCCGCACTCCGCGACGACGCACCACGCGTGATCCCCCAACTCCGACAACCCCGAGCCCGCACCCTACTGCGACTTTCGGACAAACCGCCCGACCTCCTCCACGTGGTGACGTCGATATCCCGCGAGAGCACGTCGCGTCGAGGGCTCGCGACGCCGGAGTGCGCGGCTCAGATCCAGTCGTGGCGTTTGAACTGCACCCAGAGGAGGGTCACCAACGCGACCATGAGCCCGATCGACGTGTAGTACCCCGAGTGACGGGCGAAACCGGGGTACGGGACGTTCATGCCGTAGAAGCCGGTGATCAAGGTGGGCACTGCGATGACCGCGGCCCAACTGGTGACCTTCTTCATGATCTGGTTCTGGCGGAAGTCCCGCAGGCTGAGGTTCGTCTCCACGATCGTCGCCACGAGGTCACGGAGGGCGTCGGTCGACTCGGCGACGCGCAGCACGTGGTCGTACACGTCCTGGAAGTAGGGGTACAACGCCTCGCCGACGGTGTCGTGTTCACGGCGCATCAAGCCGCTGACCGCTTCGCGCATCGGCACGACGAGCCGGTGGAACTTCACCAGGGCGCGCCGCATCTCGAACCACTGCCGTTGATGGTTCGGATCGAGTGGGACATCGGCGAAGAGGC
>JBDUBS010000073.1:0-8882 GCA_040003875.1 Acidimicrobiia bacterium
CGCACCCAACCAACCCCTCCTGCGCGAGTGCTGATCGTCCCGGCGCAACGTCCGTCGCGGGTACCAGAGAGTGAGGTTCGTGTCCGCCCACCGAGCGAGTTCGTGAGCGACCGAGTGTCAACGAGGGCGACGAACGCTGTCTGAGCGAATGGGCGGATGCGAACGTCACACCCCACGTCACACCACAGCGGGCCACGCGCGAACATGCCCCATGAACCGCGCCGAAGCCATCGCCTCCCTCACTGCGCCCGGCCAGACCTACGAACTCGAGGTGGTCGAGACTGCGCGCGGACCGGTGCGTGCATTCCGCAATGCGCCGCCCTCGTTGCGCGCGCTCTTCGAGGCGACGGCATCCGACCGACCCTTCATCGTGTACGAAGACGAGCGGTACACGTTCCGGGAGACGTACGTACGAGCAGCCCGCACCGCGCGGCTCCTCGTCGACGAGTACGGCATCGGGGCCGGCGAACGGGTCGCGATCTCGATGCGGAACTTCCCGGAGTGGATCACGGCCTTCATGGCGGTCACGTCCCTCAGTGCGATCGCAGTGGCCATGAACGCGCTCTGGCAGCCCGAGGAGATGGAGTACGGGCTCGCCGATTCCGGTGCCCGGGTGCTCTTCGCCGACGAGGAGCGGGTGGCGCGTCTGCGGAACATCACGACAGACATCGCCATCGTGCCGGTCCGCACCAGTGCCAACACGCTGGCCGAACTCCTGGCGCCGATCTCCGAGTGCGAGATGCCGGACGCGACGATCGCGCCCGACGATCCGGCCACGATCTTCTACACCTCGGGCTCCACCGGGAATCCGAAGGGTGTGGTATCGACCCACCGCAACGTGGTCAGCGCGTTGCTCTCCTGGGAACTCGACACGTTCGCCGCAGCCCGTGTGGCCCGGGGCGACGCGAAGCCGCCGGAGCGCACCGGGCGCAAGGTGCAGGACGCCGCGCTCCTCGCGGTGCCGCTCTTCCACGTGACCGGCTCGCATGCCGTGTACCTCTCGTCGTACCGCGCGCAACGCAAGCTCGTGTGCATGTACAAGTGGGATCCCGACGTCGCTGCGGAGCTGATCGAACGCGAGCAGGTGAACTCGTTCATCGCCCCACCCGCGATGACGGGCGACCTTGTCCGGCTCGCGACCACCAGCAAGCGCGACCTGTCGTCGTTGCGGGTGGTCGGCGGCGGTGGTGCGCCGCGTGCACCCGAACAGGTGCGCCAGATCGACGCGTCGTTCGAGAAGGTCGCGCCCAACACGGGCTGGGGCATGACCGAGACCAACGCGATCGGTGCCGGCATCTCGGGGACCGACTACGTCGACCATCCCGCGAGTTCCGGGCGGTGCTCGGCCGTGCTCGATCTCCGGGTAGTGGACGACACCGGTATGCCATGCGAGCGCGGCGAGTTGCAGGTGCGCGGCGCGTCGGTGTTCGCCGGGTACTGGAACCGGCCCGACGTCGATGCGGAGGTGTTCGACGACGGCTGGTTCCGCACCGGCGACGTTGCGTACCTCGATGCCGACGGATACGTGTTCATCGTCGACCGCATCAAGGACCTCATCATCCGCGGCGGTGAGAACATCGGGTGCGGGCACGTGGAGGCCGCGCTGCTCATGCATCCGGACGTGCACGAGGTCGCGGTCTACGCCGTGCCCGACGATCGGCTCGGCGAAGAGGTCGGGGCGACGATCCACGCGACGGCGGGGCTGGACATCGACGCGCTCCGCGAGTTCCTCGCGCAGCACCTGGCCCGGTTCGAGGTCCCGCGCTACATCACGACGAGCGCAGCGCCGCTGCCCCGGATCGCATCGGGGAAGATCTTCAAGCGGCAGTTACGCGACGAGGCCGTCGCGTCGATCACGGCCCGGTGAAGGTGGAGCCGCGCGTGGTATGCGGGTCGCCACCGAGCGGTTCGGCCATCCGGGCCTTCACCTCGGCCCGCCCGACCACCTGGTGATGCACCTCGTCCGGCCCGTCGGCGAGTCGGAGCGTCCGTTGCCCGTGCCACATGTCGGCGAGCGGGAACCACTGCGAGATGCCGGCGGCGCCGTGCATCTGCATCGCCTCGTCGATGATGTCGCAACACTTCTCCGGGACCATCGCCTTCACCGCGCTGACCCAGACGCGGGCTTCGGCGTTGCCGAGGGTGTCCATTGCCTTGGCGGCGCGCAGGACCATCAGGCGCATCGCTTCGACTTCGATCCGAGCGCGTGAGACGACCTCGAGGTTCTTGCCGAGGTTGATCAGCTTCTTGCCGAAGCCCTCACGGCTCATGCCCCGGTCGACCATCATCTCGATCGCGCGTTCCGCGGCGCCGATCGATCGCATGCAGTGGTGGATGCGGCCTGGCCCGAGACGGAGTTGGGAGATCTCGAACCCGCGTCCTTCGCCCATCAGGATGTTCGACTCCGGGACCCGCACATCGGTGAACCGGATGTGCATGTGACCGTGCGGCGCGTCGTCGGCACCGAACACGTACATGGGGCCGACGATCTCGACCCCGGGCGTGTCGCGCGGGACGAGGATCTGCGACTGCTGGCGGTAGGCGTCGGCATCCGGACTGGTGCGGACCATCGTGATCATGATCTTGCAGCGCGGGTCACCGGCGCCCGAGATGTAGAACTTCTCGCCGTTGATGAGCCACTCGTCGCCGTCGAGCACCGCGCTGGTCTGGATCTGGCGGGCATCGGAACTCATGACGGCCGGTTCGGTCATGGCGAAGGCCGATCGGATCTCGCCGTTCAGGAGCGGCTCGAGCCACTGCGCCTTCTGCTCCGGTGTGCCGACGCGCTCGAGCACCTCCATGTTGCCGGTGTCGGGCGCCGAGCAGTTGAGACATTCGGACGCGAGTCGGTTCTTGCCGAGTTCGTTGGCGATGTAGGCGTAGTCGAGGTTGCTGAGTCCCTGGCCCGTCTCGGCGTCGGGGAGGAAGAAGTTCCACAGACCCTGCTCGCGCGCCCTGGCCTTGGCGTCGTCGAGCAGTTCGAGCTGGCCCGGCGCCCAGCTCCACCGCTCGGGTCGGTCCTGGCCGAGTCGGTAGAACTCCTCGGTGATCGGATCGACGTCGTCGCGGATGAACGCGGTCACCGCGTCGTAGAGCGGTCGGACGCCCTCGGACATGCGGAGGTCGAGGTCGTCCATGCTGGCCATACGAAGCGCGCCACCGACCATGAGATGTCCCTCCGAGGGGTCGCGAGTGATGAGAGCGGGATCGTACGGGATGCGCCCTACGCTCGCGGGATGGCGCGTCGCCGGGTCGTCGCAGTGGTCCTCGGTCTGGTGGCAGTGGCGGGGTGCTCGTCGTCGCAGTCGACGTCGACCACCCGGCCGAAGGATTTTCCGCGAGATCACGTCCTGCGCGTCAACGACATCCAGGTGATCGGGACCCACAACAGCTATCACCTGCGGCCGCCCCGCACGCTGCCGACCGGAGACGTGGCCGACTACGAGCACCCGGCGCTCGACGTCCAGCTCGATCGAGAGGGCGTCCGCAGCTTCGAACTCGACGCATTCAACGGCCCCGATTTCCCGGTGGCCCACACGCCGGTGCTCGACGGCGCGACCAACTGCCCCCAGCTGGCAGCGTGTCTCGGCGTGATCAAGCGGTGGTCCGATGCGCACCCGACGCATGTGCCGATCTTCGTCCTGATCGAGCCCAAGACCCAGACGATCATCTTCGACGCCCAGGACGTGCCGTGGGACGCGACGGCCATCGCGCGGCTCGACGCCACGGTCCGCTCCGTGTTCGACGCACGCGACCTCCTCACCCCCGACCTGGTGCGCGGCCGGTCCTCCACCTTGCGGTCCGCGGTGACCACGCACGGATGGCCCACGCTCGGGGCAACCCGGGGTCGGGTCGCCCTGGTGCTGAACTCCGCCGGCCCCGAGCGCGATCTCTACCTGGCCGGCCGGCCCACGTTGGCGGGCGCGCCGATGTTCGTCACCGCCGAGGTGAACGACCCGTCGGCCGCGGTCATCAAGCGCGACACGCCCCACGAAACGGAGATCCGCCGGCTGGTGCAACGCGGCTTCATCGTCCGCAGTCGGGCTGACGACCGCGGCACCGAGGCGCGCGCCCACGACCTGCGCCGCGCCCGTGCGGCCATCGACGGTGGTGCCCAGCTCGTGACCACCGACTTTCCGGTCCCGGATCCGCATTTCGGCAGCTACCAAGTGCGGTTGGTCGGTGGACGGCCGGCACGGTGCGATCCGGTCAGCGCCCCGCCTTCGTGTCGGGCGACGGACATCGAAAATCCGAGGCTCCTCGGCCATCGTGGCTGAACTCCGACCGGCCCGAGGCTCCTAAGCTCCCGGCGTCTCCCTGGCACCAGCTGCGGAGACGTCGAGGGGGGACTTCGTCAATGATGCGCAAACTCGCAGTGTTGGGTGCCGTTGCGATCTTCGGGCTGGCGGCGTGTTCGTCGGACGCGAAGGTCGCCGAACCCGCCGGGGGGAAGGCAACCGCCGCGAAGCACACCCACTCCGACGGCATGACCGCGGCCGAGATGGCCCAGATGAGTTCGACCCCGGCCGTCGATGACCGCGGGTTCTCGAAGCTCGAGAACGGCATGGAGCACGGTCACGATTTCCCGCAGGCGATTGCGAAGGCCGACCGCGCGGAGTTGGCCCGCCAACTCACGCTCGCGCGTGAGGTCGCGCTCCAGTACCCGACGGTGGCATCGGCCGAGGCCGCGGGCCTGCGCCGCGCCGGGCCGTTCTCGCCCGGACTGGGGGCGCACTACATCTCGTACGGCAATGCGCTCAGCAACCCCGACGGCGTCATGAGCGACGACGACATTCGCAAGCCGCTCGCGTGGATCTACGACGGCACCCATCCCGACTCCCACATCAGCGGCCTCTTCTACATGACCGGTCAGAAGGATGCCACCGGATTCGCCGGCCCGAACGACACCTGGCACATCCACCACGACATCTGTCTCGTCACCCGCGATGGAGTGGTCGACGCGCCGCTCGGCGCCGACCACGAAGCCACCGACGCCGAGTGCAAGGCCGTCGGTGGGAGCCTCCTGAAGCAGACGCAGTACCTCCTCCATGCGTGGGTCGTCCCCGGATACGAGAGCCCGGAAGGCGTGTTCTCCCACCTCAGCTCCACGGTCAACTGCGACGACGGGACGTTCCACGTCATCGACGTGACCAAGACGGGGGACAAGACGACCATCTGCGTCGACGGGTCCGAGTAGCCCAGTGCTCGACGCGTTGGGGACCTGACGTGCGCCACCGTTTCACTCGAAACGCGGTCGTAGTGGTGGTCGTGGCCGGGTTGATGCTCGTCGGCTGTGGCAGCAACGCGACGAGCGCACCGACCGCGCAACCGGCGCAATCGGCGCGTACGCACGATGAGCGCATGAGGACGGTGGACGGGCGGACTCGCACCTACCGCGTCCATGTCCCGCCGCGAATCGACAGCTCCGCGCTGGTCCCGGTGGTGCTCGCGCTCCACGGCGGTGTGGGTTCGGGCGCTCAGTTCGAACGCAACAGTGGGTTCGACGCGCTGGCGGACCGGAATCGCTTCGTGGTCGTGTATCCCGACGGCATCCCGATCGGCGGCGCCTCGGTGTTCGCCCGCGGGCGGGTCTGGAACGGCGGAAAGTGTTGCGGGCCCGCGGCCACCGGGGACGTCGACGACGTCACCTTCCTCACCCGGGTCATCGACTCGGTGCGCGGCCGTTTCCACGGAGATCCGCGCCGCGTGTTCGTGACCGGTCATTCGAACGGCGCCATCATGGCGTATCGACTCGCGTGTGAGCGGGCCGACCGGATCGCCGCCATCGGCGTGCAGGCCGGGACGCTCGAGATCCCGACGTGCTCGCCGTCCCGGCCGGTGTCGGTGTTGCACATCCACGGCACCGCCGACCGCAACATCCCGATCGGCGGCGGGCGCGGCATCGGCAT
The DNA here is from genome assembly GCA_040003875.1 of Acidimicrobiia bacterium. Classification (GTDB taxonomy): domain Bacteria; phylum Actinomycetota; class Acidimicrobiia; order IMCC26256; family JAENVU01; genus JAENVU01. The sequence continues at coordinate 5,910 of JBDUBS010000073.1, forward strand.
GAGCGGTACCGACTTCTTCCCGCCCCAGCAGGCAGTCGAGATTCTTGCGGGCGCAGACCGCTGCCCGGCGCGTCCGACGGTGCGCGTCGACGCCGAGAACTCCGACGTCTCCACCCGTACCTGGTCACCCTGCGGACAGGGCACCGCGGTCGAGTTCGTCACCGTGACGGGTGCGCCGCACGCATGGATGGGCCACCCGAGTTCGACCGTCGCGTCGCCCGCCGGTTCGCGGCACGAGGGCTACGACTCCTCGGCCGCGATCTGGACGTTCTTCGCCGCGCACGGTCGATAGCGTCACGCCTGTCGTCGAACGCGAGGAACCCAAATGGAACGCACCGTCTTCGAGGCCGAACACGAGGCGCTGCGCGCCAGCTTCCGCGGCTGGCTCGACAAAGAAGTGGTCCCGCACCACGCCGAGTGGGAAGCGGCGGGCATCGTGCCTCACGACTTGTTTGCTGCCGCAGGCCGGCACGGGTTCTTGGGGATGGCCATCCCGGAGGAATACGGCGGGGGTGGCGTCGACGACTTTCGTTACAACCTGGTCATCGACGAGGAGATCCAGGCCACAGGTGTGGGAGGCGCCGGGCTCGGGTTGAGCCTCCACAACGACATCTGCCTGCCGTACTTCCTCGCGTACTGCACCGACGAACAGCGGGCCCGATGGTTGCCGGGCATCGCGTCGGGCGAGCTGGTCACCGCGGTCGCGATGACCGAACCCGGCATCGGTTCGGACCTGGCGTCGATGTCGACCACCGCGATCCTCGACGGCGACCACTACGTGGTGAACGGGTCGAAGACCTTCATCACCAACGGCATCAACGCCGACCTCGTGATCACCGCAGTGAAGACGGATCCGAGCCAGCGCCACCGTGGGATCTCGTTGCTCATCCTCGAGCGGGGGATGGACGGGTTCGAACGGGGCCGGAATCTGGAGAAGCTCGGGCTGCACTCGCAGGACACGGCGGAGCTGTTCTTCACCGACGTGCAGGTGCCGGTAGAGAACCGGCTCGGTGACGAGGGCGGAGGCTTCCTCCAACTGGTGCACAACCTGCCTCAGGAGCGGCTCTCGATCGCGGTCGCCGGGGTCGCGGCCGCACGCGCCGCGCTGGGGTGGACCCTCGAGTACGTGAAGGAGCGCACTGCGTTCGGCCAGCCAGTGGGCACATTCCAGAACAGCCGGTTCGTGCTCGCCGAGATCGCCACCGAAGTCGAGGTCGCGCAGGCCTTCGTCGACCGGTGTGTGGTCGCGCTCAACGACGGCGTCCTCACCGCGGAGGAGGCGGCCATGGCCAAGTGGTGGTGTACCGAACTCCAGAAGCGGTCGGTCGACCGGTGTCTGCAACTGCACGGTGGCTACGGCTACATGCTCGAGTACCCCATTGCCCGCGCCTACGCCGATGCGCGGATCACCACCATCTACGGAGGGACGACCGAGATCATGAAGGAGATCATCGGTCGGTCGCTCGGCCTCTAGCGATATGGCAGTCACCGGGATGGCCAACCTGGCAGTGAAGGTCGCCGACCTCGATACCGCGTGCGCGTTCTACGTCGCGGCCGGAGGAGAGATCCGGGACCGGATGGAGTGGAACGGCGGCGAGCGGGCCGACGTGTTCCTCGGGCCGGTCATGATCACGTTGTTCACCCGAGCCCTCTACGAAGACGCGGTGAGTCTGCCCGCGGAGGGATTCCTCCATCCCGCGCTGTTCACCGACGACCTCGACGCCGAGTTGGTCGGGCACGAAGTGGTGTGGGGGCCGGTGGTGGTCCAGGGCGCGTTCGGGACCCGGCGGATCGCGTTCGTCACCGCGCCCGGCGGTATCCGGCTCGAGTTCATGGAACAACTCGTGCAACCGACCGAGCTGCCGACCGAAGGTGATGCACTGTGAACTTCACGCCGTACGAGCGTCCGGTTCGCGCCGCGTTCGTGGGCCTGGGGCGGATCTACGACCTCAACGTGCGCGCGTACGTCGACAACCCCGATGTCGAGGTGGTCGCGCTGGTCGACCCGAATCCCGAACGCCGCGCGCAACGCCACGCCGACTGGCCCGACGCGCACGTGTTCGCGTCGACCGCAGAGCTCGCCGCGAGTGGTCTCGATGTCGACGCGGTCGAGGCGCTGCTCCCGATCCCCGCGCACGTCGACGGGGTGATCGAACTCCTCGGCCACGGCTGGCACGTGAACCTGCAGAAGCCGATGTGCAACGACCTCGCCGGGGCACAACGGATGCTCGACGCAGCCGTCGCGCACGACCGCGTCCTGCGGGTGATGGAGAACTACCTGTTCTACGAGCCGCTGCGGCAGTTGAAGGCGGTGGTCGAGTCGGGCGAGATCGGAGCGGTCAGCGGGTACCACCTCAAGATGGTCGGCAGCGGCCGCGGCGGCTGGGACGTGCCGATGAGCAGCTATCAGGTGCAGTTCGAGCAGATGCAGCGAGGTCGCGGCGTGCTCGTGTTCGACGACGGCTGGCACAAGCTTGCCACCGCGCTCTGGCTGTTCGGTCCGGTGCGCGAGGTCCGAGCGTGGATCGGCAACACCGAGGTCGTGCCCGGCGTCGACATCGACGCGCCCACGAGCATCGCGTGGGAGCACGAGAACGGCATCCGGGGGGTCTGGGACATCACGCTCGCTCCCGACCTCCTCTTGCGCTCCGATTACTACACCAACGACGAGCGGTGGGAGGTCACCGGTCGACGCGGCTTCGCACGGGTCAACCGGTGCACCGGACGCGGGGTGCAGCAGCCGAGCCTCGAGGTCTACGTCGACGGCGAGATGCGTGGATCGCACGCGCTCGACGACGACTGGGGGAGCAGCTTCCGTGACTCGGGTCGCCACTGGCTCCGCTGGTTGCAGACCGGTGACGGTCCCCTGTGGTGGAGTGCCGAGGACGCCGTCGAGGTGCTGCGGTTCGCGCTCGCGGTGTACGCGAGCAGCGAGCAGGGCGGGGTGGGAGTGGACCCGGCCAGCATGGTGTG
>JBDUBS010000528.1:0-8867 GCA_040003875.1 Acidimicrobiia bacterium
TGCTGGGTACCAGCCTCGACGGTCTCGCGGTCGGGGACGCGGAGCGGGTGCTCTTGCGCGCCGCGGCCCGGGCCATGGTGGTCGGGACCGAGGAGCACGTCCCGTACGGTTGGACCCACACCCTGACGATGAGCCAAGCCGCGCTCGCGGTCGCCCGCCAGAGTCTCGATCCCCAACTGGGCATCGACGTCGCCGGTACGTACGTTGTGGGCATGCTGGCGGCGTTGGCCGAAGGACCGCTTCCCGCCGAGGTGACACTGACCTCATCCGATGGTTCGTTCGGCGATGCGGTCACCGCTGGCCGCGAGGCGGCGGCCGGTTGGGTGTGGAACGCGCCGGACGACGCGGTCGCCGACCTGCGCACCGAACTCGCCACCAGAGCGTCTGCTCGCCGGGACGCTCACGTGGTGAAGTACGTCCTCGCGTGTCTGGACCAGGCGGCGGCCGACCCCGAAGCGGAACGGCTCTACCTCGCGGCCGCCGCCGCGCTGCTCGGACACTGGGAACCCATCCACGAGGCCGATGATCCCCTCGCCGCACCCCTCGGGGACGCGCAGCGGTAGGTTCCCGGCTGCCGAGCGAGCGGAACGCAACTCTGTCGCATCTGGACGGGCCGGCGAGGAACGCCGTCGAGGGCGTCTGCACAGCCAGGAGGGGGACCGATGAGCACGACCGACCGCAAGCCGGCGAGCGCAGTCACCGCCGGCGCGAACGCCGCGGTCGCCGCGACACTGCCGGTGACCACCGACGACTTCGCCGACGCGACGCGAGGGCGGATCGCCCCACTGCCCGGCCCGGTCGTGCATCCCCAGTTCGGGCATGCGGTCTGGGATCCGGCCGACTGGGAGTTCATCACTGGCGACGCCCCGCCGTCGGTGAACCCGAGCCTGTGGCGCCAAGCTCAGCTGAACGCGATCCACGGTCTGTTCGAGGTCGGTCACGGCGTGTACCAGGTCCGCGGCGTCGACCTCTCCAACATCACCTTCATCGCAGGCGACACGGGGTGGATCGTCATCGATCCGCTCACCGCATCGGAGACTGCGGCGTTCGCGCTCGAGTTGCTGCACGCGCATCTCCCGGCGCGGCCGGTACACGCAGTGATCTACACCCACAGCCACGTCGACCATTTCGGCGGCGTGCGGGGCGTGATCACGGACGCCGATGTCGCCGACGGACGGGTGCAGGTGATCGCCCCGGTCGGATTCCTCGAAGCGGCGATCAAGGAGAACGTGGTCGCCGGTCCCGCGATGTTGCGACGCGCGAGCTACATGTACGGCCGCCTGCTCCCGGGAGACCCGCTCGGCCACGTCGACTGCGGACTGGGCAAGGCGATCCCGCTCCTCGGCACGAGCGGCCTCATCGCACCGACGGTCGAGATCACCACTACCGGCGAAGAAATGACCGTCGACGGCGTACGGCTCCGGTTCCAATACACGCCCGACACCGAGGCGCCCGCGGAGATGAACATCTTCCTGCCCGACCGGCGCATGTTGTGCATGGCCGAGAACTGCAGTTCCACGCTGCACAACGTGTATACGCCACGCGGCGCGCAGATCCGCGACGCGCTCGCGTGGAGCAAGTACCTCCACGAGTCGATCGACCTGTTCGCCGCCGAGACCGACATCGTCTTCATGAGCCACCACTGGCCCCGGTTCGGTTCCGAGTCGGTAGCGCAGTTCATGGCCGAACAACGGGACGCGTACCGCTGGATCCACGATCAAACCATGCGCCGGGCCAACCACGGCGAGACCCCGCTCGAGATCGCCGAGGCGCTGGGTCCGCCGCCCGGACTCGAGGACCGGTTCCACATCCGCGGGTACTACGGGACCCTCAGCCACAACGCGAAGGCGGTGTACCAGCGCTACCTGGGTTGGTTCGACGCGAACCCTGCGCACCTCCACTCACTCCCACCCGTCGACGCGGCCTGCAAGTACGTGGACTTCATGGGCGGCGCCGACACGGTGGTCGAGAAGGCCAGAGGTTCGATCGAGGCCGGTGACTACCGCTGGGCGGCCGAGGTACTCAACCACGTGGTCTTCGCCGAACCGGACCACCGCGAGGCGCAACTCCTCCAGGCCGACGTGCTGGAACAGCTCGGGTACCGCTCCGAGTCGGGGCCGTGGCGCGACTTCTACCTCACCGGCGCGAACGAACTGCGGCATGGGACACCGCATCTCGGCGGTTCCATGGCGTCGAGTCTCGACGTGCTTCGCGCCATGACGACAGAAATGCTCGTCGATCTGATGGGTGTACGCCTGAACGGCGACCGCGTCGGTGCCTCCACCATCACGATCAGCCTCACGGTGACCGACGACGACACGCGTGGGACGATCGGCATCGTGCACGGTGCGTTGCACTTCACGCCCGGCCGGCACGCGCCCGCCGCCGACGTGGGACTCGTGGTCTCCCATCTCGGTCTCGCCCGCCTTGCGAGCGGATTGATGGCACCGGCCGAGCTCGGGCCGGAAGACCTCCAGGTCACCGGCAGCGAGGCACTGGACCGGTTCCTCTCGTGGCTCGACACGTTCGACGCGAGCTTCGCCATCGTGACCGCGGACTGAACGGGTGGGCACACCCGCGGCCTACGAGACACTGGACGTCCATCGGTCCGGGCCAGTGGGTTGGCTGATCTTCGACCGCGCGGACGCCGGCAACGCGATGGACGCGGCCATGCTCGGCGAACTCGAACGGGCTTGGCGCCAACTCGACGACGACCCCGACGTACGAGTCATCGTGAACACCGGGAACGGGTGGGCGTTCCAGACCGGACTCGACGTCGGGCAGCTGGCCCGCGATCCCGCTGCGTTACGAGAGCAGTCGCGTCGAACGCGCGACAGCGCGCTCCGGCTCACGGCGTGGCACAACCACGTGACCAAGCCGGTCGTCGCAGCGGTGAACGGAGTGTGCGCCGGGGGCGGCCTCCATTTCGTCGCCGATGCCGACATCGTGATCGCCGCCGCGTCCGCAACGTTCCTCGATCCGCACGTCTCGATCGGCCAGGTGTCCGCGCTCGAGACGATCGCACTCGCCCGCCGATCGCCGATGGAGGCCATCACCCGGATGGCGCTCGTCGGGCGTCACGAACGGATCGATGCCTCCCGCGCGTTTGCGCTCGGGATCCTCTCCGAAGTGGTGGAGCCCGACGCGCTGCGCGCCCGCGCCGAGGCGATCGCGACGACCGTCGCCCGGAACTCGCCGGCCGCGCTGGCCGCCACGAAGCGCGCCCTCTGGGGCGCGTTGGAGCTGGGCCTGACCGACGCCTGCCGGGTCGGCGCGCACGAACTCGTCGGGATGTGGGGACACCCGGATCAGACCGAGGGCCCGGCCGCGTTCGCCGCGAGACGGGAGCCGGTGTGGCTGCCTCCCGACACGCCCGCCGGGTGATCGGCCAGACTCACCGCTCCCCCGCACCCTGAGGAGCGCCATGCCCGCGTCCGACACCCGCGCCCCCGAGGGCGAACTCGCCACGTTCGAGAAGTACGCCTTCTCGAACGGCGGGACGACCCACGACATCTACCGCAAGGGCACGGGTCCCGTGGTCGTCGTGATCACCGAGATGCCCGGGATCTCTCCGTACGTGTTGGGCTTCGCCGACCGCCTCGCTGGGATGGGGCTCACGGCCGTGCTCCCCGACCTGTTCGGGACTGCCGGTCGGGATCCCTTCGCCGGGTCGAAGTTGTCGATGGGCAGCTACGTCGCCAAGACGTTCACCCAGATCTGCATCAGCCGCGAGTTCACCGCGTTCGCAGTGGGGAGTTCGTCGCCGATCATCGGATGGCTGCGGGCGCTCGCGCATGAAGAACACGAGCGCGCCGGTGGACCCGGCGTCGGCGCGGTCGGCATGTGCTTCACCGGCGGGTTCGCGCTGGCGATGGCGGTCGACGATCTTGTGCTCGCACCGGTGTTGTCGCAACCGTCACTCCCGCTCATGACGACGAAGTCACGCCGAAGGTCGATCGACACCAGTGATGCCGACTTGGCTGTGGTCAAGGGCCGATGCGACCGCGAAGGTCTCCAGGTCCTGGGACTCCGATTCCACGGCGACCCCTTCGTGTCCGCAGAGCGCTTCGACTTCCTGCGCGAGCGCCTCGGCGACGGATTCGTCGGGGTCGAGTTGGATCAGGCCGACGGCCATCCCGAGAGCGCCCAGGCCAAGCACCATTCGGTGCTCACCGGAGACCTCGTCGATGCGCCGGGCGAGCCGACGCGCGCCGCGCTCGACCAAGTCCTCGATCTGTTCCGCACCAAGCTGCTCTCCCCCGCGTAAGGCGGCCGCTCAGGCGAGGGAGTCCGCCAGGTTGGGACGTTCGCGCAGTGAGCGCTTGACCTCGGCGAACCCGGGGAAGGTCACCACTTCCCAGAGCGCATCCCAGAGGCGCGTGGCGTCGGCGCCGCGCGGCACGCTGCTGATCACCGGACCGAAGAACGACTGCATCTCCCCGTCGCGCGTGAAGCTGATGATCGGGGTACCGACCTCCTTGCCGGTGCGGGAGAGTGCCTCGTCGGTGTCGGCCTGGATCTCGGGATCGAACGATTCGTCGTTCGCCGCCGCGACATACTCGTCATCGAGGCCGATCGAGCGCAAGTAGTCGGGGAAGCCGTTCTCGTAGTCGTCGACGATCTCCTCGCGCCGCCGTCGGACGTGGATGTCGCCACCGACCTGGGTGTAGAACGCGCCGATCTTGTCGCGCTTGCCGTCCGCGCGGAGCTTCGCCGCCACTCGGAGCAGCTTGAGTCCCGACCCGTGTCCCGCGACGTAGCGCGGCGGAAAGTCGGTCTCGTACGACTTGTTCGCGTTCACGAGGCGCAGGCTGATGAACCGCCAGTCGACCGAGAGGTTCCGCTGGGTCGCGACCTCGTCGATCCACCGCGAGGTGAGCCATGCCCAGGGACAAACGGGATCCCAGAAGAACTCCACGTCGTACTGCGATGGCATGACGGACCTCTCGTCGTTGGTCGATGGCGTTGGCTGAGGCGGAAACGGTCCCGGCCGCGCTCGTGCAAGCTTTCGACCGGGTGGATACCCGCCGCAGGGACAAGCCACTCCACGCGGCCGATATTCCGCGCGACGGTCCCCGGATCGCCCGGGCACGACGGCGGTAGGGTCCCGCCATGGGAACACGGTGGAGCGAAGGTGACATCCCCGACCTCACCGGTCGGGTCATCCTGATCACCGGGGCCAACAGCGGTATCGGGCTCGAGGCGGCGCGCGCCTGCGCGCAACACGGCGCCCAGGTCGTGCTCGCGTGTCGCAATCGCGCCAAGGCAGAAGCGGCACGCGACGCGATCGCGTCTGCCACTGCCAACCCGCAGCTCGAGATCCTCGACGTCGACCTCGGCGATCTCGATTCGGTTGCCGCGGCGGCGGATGCGTTTCTCGCCGGCCACGACCGACTCGACGTGCTCGTGAACAACGCCGGACTCATGGCGATTCCCCACCAGACCACGGTCCAGGGCTTCGAGATGCAGCTCGGGGTCAATCACCTCGCGGCGTACGCGTTGACCGGACGCCTGCTCGACCGGCTCCTCGCGACCGAGGGATCGCGGGTGGTGGCCGTCAGCTCGATGGGGCACCGGCCGGGCAAGATCGACTTCGACGACCTGCAGAGCGAACGCCGGTACGGCGCGTGGCAGGCGTACTTCCAGAGCAAGCTCGCGAACCTGTTGTTCACCTACGAGTTGCAGCGCAAGCTTGCCGCGCACGGTGCGTCCACGGTTGCGGTCGCCTCGCATCCCGGCGGCTCCGACACCAACCTCGGTCACGAGCCGAGCGGAGTGTTCGGGTCGCTCATGAACGCGGCGCGTCCGCTCAGCCGGTTCGTCATGCAGCCCGCAGCGATGGGTGCACTCCCCACGCTGCGTGCGGCGGTGGACCCGGCGGTGGTCGGCGGCCAGTACTACGGCCCCGACGGGTTCATGCAGCAGCGCGGCTACCCGAAGTTGGTCGACTCGACGAAGCGATCCCACGACGCCGACGTCGCGAGCCGATTGTGGTCCACCTCCGCGGCGCTGACCGGCGTCTACTACGCCGCGCTCGACTGACGACGATGGTCGAGGTGGACGACCTGGTGGACGCGGACGTCCTGGCCGGTTGGATGGATGCCCAAGGGCTGGGGTCCGGACCACTCAGCACCCTCGAGCCGATCGCCGGGGGCACCCAGAACGTGCTGCTTCGGTTCGCCCGGGGCGACCGCGAGTTCGTCCTCCGTCGCCCGCCCCCGCACAAGCGCGCGAACAGCGACGAGACGATGCGGCGGGAAGCGCGCGTCCTCGCGGCGCTCGCCGGCACCGACGTCCCGCACCCGGCGTTGATCGCAGCCTGTGCGGAGCTCGAACCACTTGGTGCCGCGTTCTTTCTGATGGAACCGGTCGCTGGGTTCAACGCCACGCTCGGGCTCCCCGATCCCCACGCATCGGACTCGGCGATGCAACGGGCCATGGGGTTCGGGATGGCCGACGGTCTCCTCGCGCTGGCCCGGATCGACCCCGACGGCGCCGGGATCGGTGACCTCGGCAAGTTCGACGGCTGGGCCGAGCGTCAGGTCGGCCGATGGCGGTCGCAACTCGACAGCTACCGCGAACTCGACGGGTATCCGGGACCCGACATCCCCGGCGTCGACGACGTCGGCCGCTGGCTCGACGCGCACCGTCCCCCCGACGTCACTCGCGGTCTCATGCACGGCGATTACCACTTCGCCAACGTGCTCATCCGGCCCGACGCGGGCGCGCTGGCCGCGATCGTCGACTGGGAACTGGCCACGATCGGCGACTCCCTCCTCGACCTCGGTCACCTGTTGGCCACGTGGCCTCTTCGTAACGGCACCCTCGCACCGATCGGAGTCAACGCGCCCGGGCTGCCGGAACCGGCCGAGATCATCGAGTACTACGGCGCCCGGACCGAGCGTGATCTCACCCATCTCACCTGGTACCGGGTACTGGCCTGCTACCGCCTCGGGCTCATCCTGGAGGGCACCCACGCGCGTGCGTTCGCCGGGCTCGCCCCGGTCGAGGTGGGCAACAATCTCCACTCCATGACCGTCTACCTCTTCGAGCACGCGCTGGGACTCATCGCATGAGCGTCGACCTGCGTATCCGGTCCGATGACGATCCGCAGACCGTGAGCGCCGCCGAGTTCTTCGACGAGTACCTCCCGCACCGGTTCACATCCGAGCCCGACATCGTGGCGTCCACCGAACGGCTCGACCTGCGACCGCTCGCAGTCCGCGTCGGAAACATCTCCTGGCTGCTCTGGCGTGACGGACCGCTGCGCGTGGCGCGCGTTTCTCCGGCGACGCCCACCCCCGTCGAGACTTGGGACCTCACCGAGGGCCAGCTGGCGGATGTCGTCACCGATCAGGTGACCCCGGTCGGTCTCATGACCTCGGGCTCGTTGGCCCTGGAGCGACAGCGGATCGCGCGCGTTATGGACTGGTGGCTCGTCTGGCGGGCGCTTCTGGACGACCGCACCGTCTATGCACCCGGCGAGGTCGAGGTCGACGACGACCTCACCCGCTCGTTCACGATGGCGGATCCGATCGCGGCGATGCGCACGTTCATCGAGACGAACGGCTACCTCCACCTGCGGGGCGTCTTCGATCCGGCGGCGATGGACCGGATCAGCGCAGACATGGACACCGCGGCCCCCGCCTACCGACCGGACGACGGCAACAGCTGGTGGGCGACGCTCACCGACGGCTCGCGGCGCGTCGTGCGTATGCAGCATTTCGACGAGCACTCCCCGACCGCCGCCGACCTGCTGGCGGGCACCACCTTCGAGTCGCTCGCCGCGATCCCCGGATGTGGGCACAGCAGTGCATGGCGGAGTCCGAACCACGTGGAGGCGCTGTTCAAGCCGCTCGGGGTGACGGAAGGAATCTCGGACATCCCGTGGCACAAGGACTGCAGCCTCGGCCGGCACAGCTACCAGTGCTGTGGGCTCACCGTCGGCATCTCCGTGACGGGCGCGGGACCGACGTCGGGTCAACTGCGGGTGATCGCGGGTTCGCACCGCGCGCTGATGTGGCCGTCACTGCTCGACCCCACGACGCTCGATCTGCCCGACGTGCCCCTGGCCACCCAAACCGGAGACGTCACGCTGCATCTCAGCTGCACCATGCACATGGCCCAGCCGCCGATCGAGCAGGAGCGGCGGGTGCTCTACACCGGGTTCGCGCTGCCGCCCTCCGATCCGGTCGCCGCAGCGGTCGCGAACCGCCGACTGCTCGCCACCGCCCGCGAGCGCGCCCCGGTCACCACCAGTCAGTCCGCCGCCCGTCGCTGAGCGCCGGTAAGACTCGGTCCATGGGTACTCCGGGGACCAGGGTGTGGCGCGCCGGCGCAATGATCGAAGAAGGATTCCCGCTCGCGAAGGTGTCCGACTTCCTCGAGGACGCCGAGACGCTCGTGTGGGTCGATCTTTGCAAGCCGGACAAGGAGCAGCTCGACGAACTCGCCGCCGAGCTGCAGTTGCACGAACTCGCGGTGGAGGATGCGCTCAGCGAACACCAGCGGCCGAAGGTCGACTACTACGACACTCACCTGTTCCTGGCGTGCCACGCGGTACAGGTGAGCACCGACGGTGGCGACCTCCATGCGACCGAGATCGACGCGTTCGTCGGTCCGCGCTGGCTCATCACCGTGCGCAAGGACGAAGGCTTCGACATCGCGCCCGTCCTGGCTCGTTGGGACCGGTCGCTCGATCTCGTGAAGTGCGGGAGTGGGTTCCTCCTGTACGGCCTGCTCGACATTGTGGTCGACGGGTACTTCGACGCCATGCAGGTCTTCGACGATTATTACGACGACGTGAGCGAAGGCCTCTTCGCCGATGTCCCACTCGATCCGAACCATCAACGGCAGTGGTTCGAGAT
>JBDUBS010000598.1:0-2648 GCA_040003875.1 Acidimicrobiia bacterium
CGCCGATCGCGCCGGCGGGGTGTCGAACCAACTCGACACCCGGTTCGGAATCGCGAGCGGCGCCAAGGGCTTCACCGCACTCGCCGTGATGCGGCTCGTGGAGTCGGGCCGCCTCTCCCTCGCCAGCACCGCCCGGTCGATCCTCGGAACCGACCTGCCCCTCATCGACGCCGCGGTCACCGTGGAGCACTTGCTGACCCACACGTCGGGGATCGGCGACTACATCGACGACGGCGACTTCGACGAGTGGTCGCTCGCCGTCGCGCCGTCGGAACTCGATTCGACCGACGCGTACCTAACCGTCCTCGACGGTCACCCGCAGCGCCGCGCCGCCGGTACCGTCTTCGAATACTGCAACGGCGCATTCGTGGTGCTGGCGCTGATCGCCCAGCGGGTGAGCGGCGTTCGCTTCGACCGCTTGGTCGACGACACAGTCATCCGGCCGGCGGGGCTCACCGCAACCGGATTCCTCCGGCTCGACGCGCTCCCACCCGACGCCGCGGTCGGCTATCTCGACGACGGCGCGACCAACATCGCCCACGTCCCCGTGCTCGGAAGCGGCGACGGTGGGATCTTCACCACGGCGGCCGACATGGCCCGCCTCTGGTCGGTGTGCGCTGCCGGTTCGGTGGTCTCGCCCGAGACCTTCGCCGAGATGATCCGGCCGCGCCAGGACGCGCCCGCCGACTCGAGTCGCTACGGACTCGGTTTCTGGCTCGACGCAACGCGTCCCGTCGTCCGCCTCGACGGCTGCGACGCCGGGGTGTCGTTCCGGTCACGGTACGAACCGGCGACCGGCGTCGTCGCCACCGTGGTTTCGAACAGTACCGACGGCGCGTGGCCGGTGGCCCGCGCGGTTGCGGAGCACCTCGACGCCTGAGGCAGTTGGCACTCCGCAGAGCGGAAACCGACCGATCGGGGCGATTTTCACGGGTGGGTAGGCGGGATCCCTGCTGCCGCCTCTGGTCGAGGTGGCGCACTTCGCCCGACGCGAACACTGAGTTCACGATCCGCGCGGTCCCACTGGGCGTCGAACCAGGCGGGGAACGCGTCGCCTGTCGGGACCTCCCGACGCGGGATCCGGCGGACGAACACGCGCAAGGGTTCGGCCAACGGCACGTGGCGGGTCGCATCGCTCACCCGTCGTAGCGCGTCGAGCCCCAGGTGGGTGACGACGACGAGGTCGGCCTCGGGCGAACCCCGGAGTAATGCGGCGGTGCCGCCCGCGCGCACCGGCGCCATCAGTTGCAACACCCGGAGCCGGCGGGCGCGGTCCGGATCGCGCTCGGCGATGCGCGCGATGGCGGCCGCGCGGCGGGGCTCGGTCACGACCATGCCCTCGGGGAACACCACTGCAGCGTCGGTCCCGCCCATTCGACGCGCCAGCGCTTCGACCAACTCGAGTTCGGCCGCGTTGTCGTCGGGCGAGCGGTTCACGAAATGATTCGGGAGTCGGCTACCGACGATGTCGAGGCACGGATCGAGGAGCAGGTCGTCCTTCAGCAGGTACCGCGGTCGCATGCCGACGCGACCGAGCAACCACGCGGGCAACAACGAGTCGGCGACGCTCGAATGGCGGGCGGCCATGACGATCGGACCGGGCGCGAGCGCGTCGAGGTCGTCGACTTCGATGCGGAGATCTGCCAACACCCTGAGCGAGTCGACGAGCCGCGCCGCCCACCACCGCTGGAGGGCGTAGTGCGCATCGCGATCGTTCCCTTTGCCCGCGAGCCAGAGCACACCGGCCGCCCCGACGCCGATCGTCTCGAGGGTCGTCCACGCCCATGCGAACGAGAGCAGCCGGAGTCGCGGCACGCGGGTTTCCGACTGCGCGAGATCGAGCGCGGCGGCAATCGGTGCCCATGCGCCCACGGTGGCGCCCAGCGCGGCCGATCCGGCGACGACGACCGGCACGGTGACTGTGCGCCGAACCAACGGGCGACGGAACCACTCCGGCGGGAACCCGCTCACGAACCGGCGGCGTTCGCCGATGAAGACGACGCGGTGGTCACCTTGGCCTCACTCGTCAGCCAGCGGCCCGGCATCTGGGCCAGCAGGTGGTGGCGGCGCCGGTTGGCGACCACCACGGCTCCGTGCGGTGCAGCATCGACCAAGGATCGCGCGTTCAGCAGGAGCGTGGCCGGCGGGGTGTGGGCGAGGAACAGCGTGCGCGCGTCGTAGCGAACGAATCGGATGGGCACCCCGAGGTCGGCGGAGAACACGGGCCGATCCAGATACGCACCGACGTTGGCGCCGTACTGATCGGAGAGGGTGACCACCCGGACTCCGGGCCCGAGCGCGCGGATCCGGTCCGCGGTCCGTGTCGCCTCGTTGAACGGTCGATGGAGGAACACCGCGGAGGTGACCAGACCGGCGACGAGGCTCACGCCGAGCAACGCGAGGAGCAGCGCGCTGGTGCCGGACGCGCGGACGGGATCGGCGCCACGATCCCGGCGCCAGTACCACGCCGCGGCCAGCAGGACCAGCGCGAAATGCCCGCTGTGGCGCAGGTTGTGGGGCGGGTACACGGTGGTGAAGAAGGCGAGCAGCGAAGCGGTACCGAAGATCCAAGTGGTCACCGCTCGTCGCGAACGGACGAACGCGAGCGTGACGCCGACCAGCAGAACGATGCCGAGCACCGCACTCAC
>JBDUBS010000388.1:0-8854 GCA_040003875.1 Acidimicrobiia bacterium
CGTGGAGCAGCGGGCAGTGCTCGAGGCCGCGCGACTGGCCGGCGCCGCCTCCACGTACCTGCTCGAACAGCCCATGGCAGCGGCGGTGGGCGCCGGGCTGCCGATCCACGAACCCCTTGGCAACATGGTGGTCGACGTCGGCGGTGGAACCACCGAGGTCGCAGTGATCTCGCTTCGCGGCGTCGTGGCGCTCGAAGCCGTGCGGGTGGGTTCATTCGACATCGATGCTGCGATCCAGTCCTACGTGCGACGGGAGTACGGCATCGCGATCGGCGAACGCACCGCCGAGGAGATCAAGCTCGCCATCGGTTCGGCGTTCCCGACCCCGGACGAGTTCAAGGCCGAGGTGCGCGGGCGCGACCTCATGAGCGGCCTGCCGAAGACGGTCGTGCTGACCCCCGAAGAGGTGCGGGAGGCGATCGAGGAGCAGATCCGGGCGATCTGCGACGCGGTCATCGCGGCGCTGAGCCAGACCCCGCCTGAGCTCGCGCAGGACCTGATCCTGAACGGTGTACACCTCGTCGGCGGCGGCGGCATGCTCCGAGGGCTCGACCGGCGCATCAGCGACGAGACCGACCTGCCGGTGCATCTCGTCGACGCGCCGCTCGAATGCGTGGTGCTCGGCGCCGGCCGGTGCGTGGAGATCTTCGACCAGGTCGAGGACATGTTGATGCGCGGGCCGCGCCAGAGCTGATCGAGCGCGTCAGTCGGCGTCGGGGGTCCACGCGAGGAGATCCTCCGCGGCCTGGCGGGTCTGCCAGTCGGAGTCGGTGAGGGCGGTCGCCAGCGCCGCGTCGACCTCGGGACCGTCGAATGGTGCGAGCGCGAGCACGGCCCGGCGCCGGACCGACGGTTGGTCGGCGCACGCGGCGAGGACTGCGGGCAGCCCGGCCGGATCGCCCAGTGACCCGAGTGCGGCGACCGCGGACTCGCGCACCAACGCATCGTCGTGCCGCGCCGCGACGTCGAGGGCGCGGACGACGAGCGCGCGGCGGTTCCCTTCCCAGGTGACCTCCCCACACGCGAAGGCCGCGGATTCGGCGACGAGCGGATCCGGATCCCGCACCAGTGCGATCAGGGTACGTGCCGACGGCGTGGCGATCTGCGGCGCGAGTTCGGTTGCCCGGCGCCGGACCGCAGGCGTCGAGTCGCGCGCGGCCCGGCTCCAGGCTCGGCGGGCATCGCGTCGGGTGCCGTTGCGGACCAACGCGCCGAGTGCAGCGGTGCGGACACGCGCGTCGGTCGCGTCCGCAGCCGCGGCGACGATCTCCTCGGCGTGCTCACGGACCAGTGAACGCCGGGACGCGTATCCCGCATAGCGGGCTGCCCGGGCCAGCGGGTCTTCGGTCGGGTCACGCCCGTCGGGCGGTGGTTCGCTCGGAATCGGATCGACGCTACAGCTCCGCCCTCCGGATGCCGATGCCTGAAGGCATGGGACTGGCTGAATCGTTGGGAGTACTGCGTCGTCGGATGATCGGCGGCCTGTTCGTCGCGCTCGCGTTGGTGAGCGCCGCGCTCATCGGGTCGGTCGCGGTCGCCGGGAGCGACGGTTCCGAGCCGCACTCGACCTTGGTGGCCACGCGCGTGAGGTCGGCGGTTCCCGAGATGCTGCCGGCCGCGACCGTTCCCTCGACCGACGCCGCGCTCGCCGCAGCCACGTGGTCAGCCGAGCACCCGCCGCCGCCCCCACCGTTGCCCGTCCCGGCCGAGTTGCCCGATGCGTCGGCCCATCGTGACCTGGTCGATATCGGGCGGATCCAGATCCCCAAGACCGGCGTGGACCAGACCGTCCACGAGGGGGTCGAGCAGATGGTGATCGATGCCGGCCCGGCGCACTGGCCGGGCACCGCCGACTTCGGCGGTTGGGGCAACGTCGTCCTCGCGGGTCATCGCACCAGCCACACCGAACCCTTCCTCCGGAACGCGGAGTTGGTTCCCGGCGACGAGATCATCCTGAGCGATACCACCGGCACATACCGGTACGCGGTCACCGGGATCGAGGTCGTCCCGAACACGGCCATGTGGATCAAGGACCAACACCCGGGCCGGACGCTGACGATCTTCACGTGTCACCCGATCGGTAGCTCCGCCGAGCGGCTGATCGTCCACGCGGAGCTGAGCTCCGGATCGCGGCCGGGCGGCTGATCCATCGGTGCAGCAGGTGCCCGCGAATCTGGTGGCTGACCTGTCAGGCTGACGGCGCTCATGGACTCGACGCTCGAACCTCCGCGCGACCCGGCGCGGCCGCCTTCCGAACCTGGTGGCCAAGAGGTGACGGACGCGCCGGCCGGCGGCCGGCGGAGATCGCGTGCGGCGAAGGTCCTCATCGCGGCGGCGGCACTGATCGCGATCGTCGGGATCGCGGGCATGTACGTGAAGTTGCCCTACGTGATCTTCTCTCCGGGTGATGCCACTCCGGTCGGTCCGTACGTGCACATCACCGGTACCCGCTCGTACTCGCATCGCGGGCAGGTCCTGCTGCTGACGGTCAGGGTCACCACCGGACGCCCGAACCTGTGGCGGTTCGTCGAGGCGAGTCTCGACGGCGACAGCCGCGTGATCGGGGAGAAGCAGTACCTGGGGAACGCGCCACGCGGCAAGGTCGAGCGCCAGAGCGTGCAGCTGATGGACGAGTCGCAACTCGCGGCCAAGCTCGCGGCCCTCGATCGCCTCGGGTACAAGGTGCAGGTCAGCGGCGACGGGGCGCGGGTGCTCCAGGTGATCGGCAAGTCGCCTGCGGATCGGGCCGGGCTCGAGGCGGGCGACGTCATCAAGGCGATCGACGGCACTCGGATCAAGATCCGGGATCAGGTCGGACAGATGGTGCAGGCCCAACCCGTAGGCACCACCTTCACCGTCGACCTCGAGCGGGACCGGAAGGAACAGGCGGTGCAGGTGACCAGCGCCGCGGCGCCCTCCGGCGAACTCAGCGGGAAGCCGTACTTCGGGATCGGTGCCGAGACCGAGGGATTCAAGGCCAAGTTCCCGTTCCCGATCGCGATCGATCCGGGTGACGTGAGCGGCCCGTCGGGAGGGCTCGCGTTCACGCTCACGATCATCGACGACCTCACCCCGGGTGACCTCACGGGTGGACGCAAGGTTGCCGTCACCGGCGAGATCGACAGCGCCGGCAACGTCGGCGAGGTCGGAGGCGTCGCGCAGAAGGCAGTGGCCGCGCACGCCGCCGGCGCCACCCTGATGCTGGTCCCGGTCCCCGAAGTGAAAGAGGCGCGCTCCCGATCCGGCTCCATGAAGGTCGTCGGAGTGAAAACGCTCGACCAAGCCCTGGCGGCCCTGGCGCGCAACGGCGGGCAGACGCTTCCTGCTCGTGCCGCTGCCTGAACACGGGGTCCTCGGTCGGCGGGCTCGTCGCCCGTAGCATGGTGCGCCCGATTACACCGAGGTGTCTCCGTGTCTGATGTACACCGTCGTGCGGCGGCGAGTGCCCCGCGACTGAGTCCCGAAGAGATTGCAACCCGTGGCTTCGCCGCGTCGTTCCGAGGCATCTCCGAGCTCGAGGTCCGGAACTACCTCCGCCGCATCGCCGACGAAATGACGACCGCGCAGGCGCGCGAGGACGACTTGGCGGCCCAGATCGAAGATCTCCGCGAGCGGGTGAGCAATCCGCCGGTGGTCACCGAGGACCGGCTGCTCGACGCGTTGGGTGAGGAGACCGCGCGAGTGCTTCGGTCCGCGCAGGAATCGGCCGAACAGATCCGGGCCCGCGCCGCGGAGCACGCCGCGGCGGCGCTCGCCGAGGCCGATACGACGGCGACCACCACGCGCGAGGACGCGGACACCGACGCGCGCGCGATGCGCGACGCGGCGCAGACCGCCGCAGCCGCGCGTGAGGACGAGGCGACCGAGTACGCGACCTCGTTGCGGGCCGAGGTCGACGCCGAAGTCGCGCAGCTTCGCGCGGCGACCGACGCTGAAGTCACGGAGACCCGCGAGTCATCGATCGCCGCGGCCGCGGCCGAGATCGATGCCGCGAAGGAAGCCGGACGCGACCTCGTCAACGAAGCGCGAGCGGTCCG
The DNA here is from genome assembly GCA_040003875.1 of Acidimicrobiia bacterium. GTDB lineage: Bacteria > Actinomycetota > Acidimicrobiia > IMCC26256 > JAENVU01 > JAENVU01. The sequence goes on from JBDUBS010000388.1 coordinate 4,038, forward strand.
CGAGCGGATTCTGGCCGACCTCGGTCGCCGGCGCCTCTTGTTGCAGGCCCAGATTGACGAACTCCGCGCCGGACGTGACCGCCTCCTCGACGCCTACCGCGTCGTGAAGCGCACGCTGGGCGACGCGACCCAAGCGCTCGTCCAGGTGGAGGCGCGCGCCGGGGACGAGTTGTCGGGCCCACCCCCGATCCTCGAGGTGCCGCCCGTCGACGGCGAGATGGCCGCGCTCGCGGGCGAACTCACCGGCGAGGCCGGCGCGCCGTCGGTGGAGGTCGAAGCGCTCTTCGCTCGGCTGCGCGCCCAGAGCGCGCCCGCGAGCGCCGAGCCGCAGTCCGATCCGGTGCCCGAACCGCCCGCCGCCGCGGTCGTACCGATCACGGATCCGGACCCGGTACCCGCGCCGACGCGGACCCCCGCCGCCAAGCCCGCCCCCGCGCGGAGCCGCGTGCCCAAGCCCGTTCGCACTGCGACTTCGGTGATCGAGGTTCCCCTGCCAGAGCCGGTGGACGCCATGATCGATGTGGTCGATCCGGTCGCTGACGAGCCGATCATCGCCCCGAGCGCAGCGGAAACCCCGGTCGCGCCGGCGACGATGGTGGGCTCCCTCACGGATGACGAAGCACGCGCCGCCCGGAGCGCGGTGCTCGATCCGCTGCAACGCGAGCTCGGCCGCAAGGTGAAGCGGACGCTCCAGGACGAGCAGAACGACGTCCTCGATCGCCTGCGGACCGTGAAGGGTCGGCCGACCGCGGCTGAGGTCCTGCCGAGCGCCACCGAGCAGGTCGCGGTGTTGGCGGCCACGCTCCGCGTCCCGCTCGACGCCGCGTTCGCCGGTGGTCGCCACGCAGTCGGGGCGCACGACGGTGCCACCACCGCACCGGCCGCGATGATCGACGGGCTCGCTGCGGCCATGGTGGAGCGGCTGCACGAGCGGCTGGTCGATGCCATCGACGACGCCGGGAGCGACGAAGCCGCGCTCACGCAACGACTCGGGGCGCGCTACCGCGAGTTCAAGGGCCAATCGCTCGACGCCGTCGTCGGTGACACCCTTGCCGCGGCCTGGGCCTTGGGCGTGTACGACGCCGCGCCGACCGCAACCGTGTTGCGATGGGTCCCGTCGGAGGTCGGGACCTGTCCGGATTGCGACGACAACAGCCTCGAGCCGACGGTGCGCGGCGAGGCGTTCCCCACCGGTCAGCTGCATCCGCCCGCCCATCCGGGGTGTCGATGCCTGCTCGTCCCGGTGTGGTGAGCGACGCAGGCCTGCTCCGATTCCGACCCTGACCCGCATCTAGGCTCCGGCGATGCGCGTACCCCCCGTTCGCCGGAGTCCCCGAGGTCGCTTCCGCGTTCGCGCGTGGATGCTCATCAGCATCGGACTGCTGGTCGTCCTGTTCCTCTCCGCTCGGGGACTGGCCGGCTTCTACACCGACTACCTCTGGTTCGACTCCGTCGGTTTCGGGTCCACGTGGCGGGGCCTCTTGTGGGCGCGGTTCGCGCCGGCGGCCGTCTTCACCACCGTGTTCTTCGTGATGATGCTGGTGAGCCTGAGCATCGCCGACCGCATCGCACCCCGGACGCGTGTGCTCGGGCCCGAGGACGAGATGCTCGCTCGGTACCAGCAGACAGTCGGCCCCTACGCCGGCCGGCTGCGGATCCTGATCTCGCTGATCTTCGCGTTGCTCGCCGGCGGGAGCGTCGCCGGTGAATGGCAGCGCTGGGTGCTCTTCACCCACTCGCAGAGTTTCGGTTTCAAGGACCCGCAGTTCCACAAGGACGTCGGCTTCTACGTTTTCCGGTTGCCCTTCCTCACGTTCCTCTTCGACTGGCTCTTCGCGGGCCTGATCATCGTGTTGATCGTCACCGCGATCGCCCACTACCTCAACGGTGGCATCCGCTTGCAGTCGCCCTTCCAGCGCGTGACGCCACAAGTCAAGGCGCACCTGTCGGTCATCCTCGGTCTGATGGCACTGGTGAAGACCGCGCAGTACTTCCTCGGTCGCTACGAGTTGAACTTCTCGTCACGCGGCGTCGTGGAAGGTGCGGGCAAGACCGATGTCGCAGCGCAACTCCCGGCGTTCAACCTCCTGATGGTGATCTCTATCGTCGCGGCCGGGCTGTTCGTGTGGAACATCTGGCGTCGGGGCTGGGTCCTACCGGTGATCGCGGTGGGCCTGTGGGGATTCGTCGCTCTGGTGATCGGGACGATCTACCCCGCCGCCTACCAACGATTCGCCGTGCAGCCCAACGAGTTGGCGAAGGAGAAGCCGTACATCGCCCGCAACATCCACGCCACGCGTGTCGCGTTCGGACTCGACACCATCAAGGCCGCGCAGTACCCCTACAAGAACAACCTCACGACGACCGATCTCACGGACAACACCGGCACGATCTCCAACGCACGGTTGTGGGATCCGACGGTCATTGCGGCCAACTTCCAGCAGTTCCAGAGCCTGCAGACGTATTACAAGTTCAATACCAACGCCGACACCGACCGCTACACGATCGACAACAAGGTGCGGCAGGTGCTGATCGCGGCGCGCGAACTCAACTCGGCCGATCTCCCTTCGCAGAGCTGGGTCAACCGTCACGTCGTGTACACCCACGGGTACGGCGCGGTGGTCTCCCCGGCGAACACCGCCGAAGTCTCGGGCCAGCCGAACTATCTGCTCTCCGACATCCCGGGCCGAGGGCCGGTCAAACTCAAGCGCCCGCAGGTCTATTTCGGCGAGCACCTGAACGATTACACCCTCGTCGACGCGAAGCAGGCGGAGTTCGACTACCCGCGCCAGGGTCAGGACGCCACGACCCGCTACTCCGGCGGCGCCGGCGTCGAAATGTCGTCGGTCCTGCGCAAGGCGGCGTTTGCGTTGCGCTTCGGCGACCAGAACCTGTTGATCTCCAGCCAGATCCAGGACAAGACCCGCATCGTGTTCCGGCGTGACATCACCGAACGGGTGAAGACCGCGGCACCGTTCCTCACCTACGACAGCGATCCGTACCCGGTGATCTCCGGCGGCGGCCTCGTGTGGGTGCTCGACGGCTTCACCACGAGCGACCATTACCCCTACTCCGAGAGCACCACGCCGAGCGACGGCGGTGCCGCAGGGAAGAACTTCAACTACATCCGCAACTCGGTGAAGGTCACGGTCGACGCGTACACCGGCAAGATCACCTTCTACGTGGTCGACACCACCGATCCGATGATCAAGGCCTACCGAAGCGCCTTCCCGGACCTCTTCACGGATCTGGCCAAGATGCCGACCGACATCCGGGCCCACCTGCGGTACCCGCAGGACATGTTCCGTTACCAGACCGACGTCTATCGCAAGTACCACGTCCAGAGCCCCACGGCCTTCTTCTCGGGTGCTGGGTTCTGGGAGGTGTCGGCCGATCCGGCCACCGTCGGGTCGGGTGACGCCGGCACGACGATCACCCGAGTGCCCCAGAACGCGACGTCGTCGGGCAAGCGAGTCGACCCGCTCTACGTGTTGAGCAAGTTGCCCGGACAGAAACAGGAGGAGTTCCTGCTGCTCCGGCCCTTCGTGCCGGTGTCGAACGGCAACAGCCAGAACCGGCTCGCTTCGTTCATGGTCGCGCGCGCAGATCCGCAGGCGTCACCCCGCCTCGAGAGCCTCGAGATGCCCGACGGGCTCAACGTCGCCGGGCCGGTGCAGGTCAACCAGACGATCAACACCACCGACGCGATCAGTCGCGAGTTCTCGTTGTTGAACCAGCGTGGTTCGCAGGTGGTGCAGGGCGCGATCCAGATCATCCCGGTCAACGACTCGCTGCTCTACATCCAGCCGTGGTACGTGGTCTCGGAGAACGGCCGTCAGCCCGCGCTGCGGCACGCGATCGTCTACTACGGCGGTGAGGCACACTTCGGCAACAGCGTCGAGGAGGCGCTCGCAGGGTTCCCGCAGTTCCAGGGCATCGCGCCTCCGCCGCCGGACGGCACCGGCACCACCACGCCCACGACACCGAAGAACTCGACCGTCGACCAGTTGCTCAAGGACGCAAACGACGCGTTGTCGGCAGCTCAGAAGGCGCTCCAGGCCCAGGACCTCGGCGAGTACCAGAAGCAGAACGCCCGGCTGGGTACGATCCTGAGCCAGCTCGCGACCGCGTATGCGGCCGAGACCGGCAAACCGGTCGCGTCGAGCACCACCACCACGCCCACCACCCGGCCGAGTAGCAAATCCGGCACCCAGGCGCAGGGTCGCTGACCCGACGGGGGCCGTATTCCCGCTCGGTCCCTCAGTCACATCGGGCCCGAACGCATCGACGGCGGGGCCGTTGGATTGTTACTATCTCCGTAGTGGAAATCCCCGGCCATCCCCCGGCCGCAGTCCCCGACGACGGAGCGCCCCATGGCGGTCAAAGGCATTGATCTCGGTAAGTACCAGCTCGGCTGGCACGACTCCACGGACGATTACGTCTACACGCCCCACAAGGGGCTGAACGAGAAGACGGTCCAGGAGATCTCGGACCGCAAGTCCGAGCCCGAATGGATGACCAAGTTCCGGCTCAACGCGCTGGCGCGATTCGAGCGCAAGCCGATGCTCGACTGGTTCGCCAAGAACATGCCGGACATCGACTTCGACGACATCTATTACTACCTGAAGCCGACCGAGGGTGGCCAGGTCAACGACTGGGACATGCTCCCCGAGAGCATGAAGAACACGTACGAGAAGCTGGGCATCCCCGAGGCCGAGCGCAAGTTCCTCGCCGGGGTCACCAGCCAGTACGAATGTCTCCGCGGTTCGACGCTGGTGTGGACCTTGTGGGTCCGCTCTGGGGACCGGTGCTGCCGG
>JBDUBS010000007.1:0-2638 GCA_040003875.1 Acidimicrobiia bacterium
CTCCGCGTGACCTGATCTGCCGACCGGTGACGTTGCGACGATGAGCCGGACGGGGCAACGTCCACGGGCGCTTTGCCGGTGTCGCCGACCGGGTGCTCAACGTGTTGAGCTTCTTCACGATCCAATCGAACATCATCGTGGACGTGACCACTGCGCTCCTCGCCCTGAACCTGACCCCCCCCTGCGGGCTGACCCTCAGACGGGCGCGTCGGGATCGGGCGGTTCGATCGCCGGCGGTCGGGGTCCGGTCGGCGGTTCACTGGTGCCCCGCACGTCGATGACGCGCCCGTACACGGCGCCCGACGCGCGGACAAAGCGGTGGCGGCGGGCCCACCGTCGGGGGAAGAACCGCACGACCGGGATCAGGAGGAGGAAGCCGATCGCGTCGGTGACGAAGCCCGGGGTCAGCAACAGGGCGCCCGCGGCCAGGATCAGTACACCGTCGACGAGTTCGCCGGCCGGGACCTCGCCGGCCCGCAGTTGGGCCTGTGCACGCCGCCACGTCCCGAGCCCTTCGCGCTTCACCAGGATTGCGCCGCCGATCGAGCACGCGATGAGCACCAGGATCGTCTCGACGTAGCCGATCCACTCCCCGACGCGGATGATCACGAAGAGTTCGACGAGCGGGACCACGACCAACGCGAGGATCAGGACGAGGACGATCACCCGCCCAGCGTAGATCTGTCGCTCCCCGACGTTCGGGCGCTACCGATTGAGGGCGACGACGCCGGGTTGGTCATCGGTCACGTCGATCGCGTTGTTGCGCACGAGGTCGTCGATGCGGTCCATCTGTCGGGTGAGGGCCCGGTTGCGCGTGCTCGAGAGGTCGTCGAACGCCTTGGTGACGGTGTTGAGCCCACGGCCGAGTGCGTCCATCTTGTCGGTGAATGCACCCCACTGCTTCGTGAAGTCGCCGAGGACCTCGAGGATCTCGGACGCGGTGCGCTCCATACGGAAGTTCTCCACCGACTGGCGCACGACGGCGAGCACCGCGAAGAGGGTCATCGGCGAGCACATCACGATCCGCTGCTGGAGTGCCTCGTCGAGCAGCGCATGGGCGTGTTCCTGCACGAAGGCGAACAGCTGCTCGTTGGGGATGAACAGCAGGACGCAGTCGACGCTCGCGTGGGAACCGTCGGTGTAGTTCCGGCCCGCAAGTTCCTTCACCTTGGCGCGGACGTCCTTGAGGAAATCGTCCCGAAAACGAGCTTGTTCCAGCTCCGACTCCGCGTTGACGAACCGCAGGTAGTTGTCGAGCGGGAACTTCACGTCCATGTAGAGGATGGCGTCCTGGGGCAGGAGGAACGTGAAGTCGGGGATGCCATTGCCATGCTCGACCGACTTTTGCTTGTGGTATTGGACGCCCTCGACGAAGCCGGCGAGCCGGAGCACGTCCTCCGCCATGCGCTCGCCCCACTGGCCGCGGGTCTTGGAACTGGCCAGCGCCTCGCGCAGGCCCTGCGCGGTCTGCGCGAGTTCGGCGATGCCGGCACGCTGCTGCGCCAACGCCCCGGAGAGCTGGTCGATCTTGGCGCCCCGGCCGGTTTCGAAGTCTCGGACCAGCGCAGTGACCTGGCCGAGCTGGTCCGACATGGTGACGAACTGCTGCTCCATCTGGCTGCGCTCGTGCGCGAGGGTCTCCCCCGCCCGCTCCCGTTCCGAGTCGAGCAGCGCACGGTTGGTCTCGATGAGGTTGCCGAGCGCGGCCTGCTGCTGTTGGGCCGCGCTCCGTGCGATGCGGTTGGCGATCTCCTCGGGATCGGGACCGACCGGTACCTCGACCCGACCGCGTTGCACCACGAGTGCGGCGGTACCGGCGGCGGCGCCGATCCCGATGACGATGAGCAGGGCGACGAGCAGGATGCTGATCATGTGCGGCAGCGTCGCACGAGGGTGTGACAGCCCCGGTCGGCCGATACGCAATCGACTCTTGTGCACCATGACCGCCCAGGACCCCCGAAAGTGCACAAAGGGCAAAGGTGATCGAGTGGACAGTTGCGGGCGACGCGCCCGTCACGTCACGAATCGCTCGGAATCGGCGGGGTGGGATTAGAAGGTGCCGCCGTCGACGGTGATCTTGATGCCGGTGAGGTAGGTACCGACGTCGGTGACGAGAGCGTGCACGACGGACGCGACTTCCTCGGGGGTGCAGACATGACCGAAGGGTGAGCCCGCGTCGAGGGTGTGGATGTCCTCGACGCCCATGGCACCCTTCACCAACCGGCGCCCCATCTCGGTCTCCACCAAGCCGGGCGCGACGACGTTCACGTGGATGTTGTTGCGTCGCTCCTCCTTGGCGAGCGTCATCGCCAACGCCTCCAACCCGGCCTTGGCCATGCTGTACGGCGCGCCGCCCGCCTGCATGTGGGAGGTGGCGACCGACGAGATCATGATCACGTCACCCCGCCCGCCGGCTCGAGATGCCGCGTCTCGCATGCCCGGCACGAACTGCTGGGCCAGGACGAACCCGGCGAGGGTGTGGGTGCGCCAGTTGCGCTCGACCTCCGCCACCTCGGTCTTCACCACGCTCTGTCCTCGCGACGCGATGCCTGCGTTGTGGACGAGCAGGTCGATCGGACCGAACTCGTCGATCACGGTGGCGGCCATCGCGGCACACGTCTCGGCGTCGTCGACCGAC
>JBDUBS010000592.1:0-8812 GCA_040003875.1 Acidimicrobiia bacterium
GCGTGGTCATCTCAACACCGACACGATGATCACCATGGCGACACAGTCGGCACCGCTGCTCACGGGTCCGCCGGACCTCGAGCTCTACGACGTCATCTCCGCCCACGATTTGGAGTGACGGTCCGTCAGCTCACTGCGCAGCGCGTCAGGACGCGGCGACCGGCCGGAGGGTCTCCTTGCGCAACGACTTCTTGCGCTCGGGCCGGGTGTCGGCGGCCGCCAGTTCGTCGGCCAGGGCGTTCAGCTCGGCCCAGCTGGTCGGCGCCCCTGACCAGAGCCGTTCGAAGGCGGCGTCGGAGACGTCGTTGAACCCGCCGTAGAGGCGGAACGTGTACCGACGGCGTTGCTCCCGAACGGGGAAACCGAGGGCGTGGAGCCGACCTTCGGCGTAGGCCTCCCAGAGCGTGCGCTGCCGGTCGTCGATTTCCTCGTCGGGCGGCGCGTCGGCGAAGCCACCGTCGATGCGGTCCTTGGCCCGGAGCAGCGCGGAGCCGAGTTCGACCCGAGTGTGGTCGACCGAGAGCCCGGTCTGACGCTGGGGGCTCTCGAAGCAGCCGCCGGTGAACCAGAGCGAGGCGGTGCCGTCGGCGACGTTGACGAGCGATGCGGTGAGCGGATGCGGGAGCACCTCGTCCACGTCGACGCTCACGTCGACCGAGGTCGGGAACCCCACCTCGACCATCGTCTGCTCGATCAACCCCCGGACCTGCTCGGCGTCGAACTTGACCAGCGTGAACTCCGCCGGCGTCAGCGCAACTTTGCTCACGAGCTACCGGCGACCATCGCCTGCGCGTCGGCCTGGGCCTGCGCGGCGATCTCGGCGAGTTCGTCGATCTCGTCGGTCGAGAACCCGGCCATGCTGCGAAAGTTACGGGCGAGCTGGATCGGGTTGTCGTCCGACTCACCGCGGAACCCTCCGAGGCTGAAGAGCTTGTCGACGGTGCGCTGGAAGTCGAGCGCCCGCTCGCGCCGCTCGGGATCGTCGGCCGTGAGGCGGCGCAACCAGTCGGAGCCCATCTTCACGTGGGTCACCTCGTCGGCGAGCATCCAGTCTTCACAGAACTCGAGCACCGGGTCGCCGGAGAGGTCGCCGAACTCCCGCATCGTGTTGAACACGTCGATCGCGAGGCCCTCGAGTGCCCGGTTCACCCCACACAGCCGCAGGATCGGGTCGGGGGCACACGCGGCCTCGTACAGGAACGTGGCCTCCGAGTACTCGCCGATCTCGGTCCCCATCCAGTCACCGAGCTTCACCGAGATCTCGACGTGGCGGCTCTCGTCCCAGCACTGACGGGCCATGTCGAGCTTGAGCGCGAACGGCGCCTGCTCGTCATCGAAGTCGAACGTGGTGCGACCGGCGCCCTCGAGGGCCTGGATCTCACCCGTGAAGATGCCGTGCATCAGGTTCCGGGCGCGGTCGGCCGCGGCGGGGCGCTGGGGCTCGAGCCGGGCGGAGCCGAGGTCGCGCTCACCGATCTTCTGGTTCCGCGGGTCCATCACCTGATCCATGATCGAGGTGCGAACGAAACGCGAGTCGCGCGCCAACATCTCGGGGGGCAGTTGCTTCCTCATGCCGAGGCTCCTTCGGTTACTGGGACGGCACCAAGAGTACCTGGCCCCGCGATACCACCGGCCGCCAGCACGAGCGTTTCGAGCTCGGTCTGGCGTCGGGTTGCCCGCTCCACGTCTTCGGGCGTTTCGATGAGCGACTGGAGCAGCATCTCGCCCTCGCGCCAGTCCTCGAACTCGTCCTGGAGCATGAAGTTCAGCGACCGTTGGGTGGGCGAATCGGTGATCCGGCTCGTGGCATTCATGTGGTACGTGTACGCCGCGATCTTGCGGGGCAACAGCACCCGGAAGACGCCGACCAGCTTCTCGATCGTGTGCTCGGGGTCCTCGGGCTCTCGCAGGGCGTCGACGAACGCCACCATCTCGGGGTTCGCCGGCTCGCACAGGCGGTCGGTGTTCATCTCGCGCAGCTCGGGCAGCCGCTTGTCCATGAGCTCCGCGTGCCAGGCGTGGTGGTAGCAGTGCCGCCCGAGGACCAGCTTCACGTCGAGCTCGGGGACGGTGGCGACCCAGCCGCCCAGGGCCTCGAACAGCCGCATTTCGAGCCATTTGTAGGTACCGACCCGGCGCGCCGATTCCTCGACGGTGAAGATGCCCGGCAGCTCTCGGCGATCCCACGGGGCGAAGGCCGCACGCGGCTTGAACGGGTCGGACATGAGCAATGGCTCCGATGGTTCGCAGGCCCCGGGACAGGGATCTCGCGCATTCTTCGTCCCGTGGGAGCAATGGGTCAAGCACGGGTGACGCGAGTCACACGTCCTTATTGTCTCTTCGCTCACGCTCCTGATGGTCGGCGTTCGTGGGGTTCGCTCCGTGACTGCTCGCACTTCGTGCTCGGGAGCGGGCTGGATCAGGAGCGGGCCCTGGGTCACGTCTTGTCTGTCTCTTCGCTCACATCCTCAGTGCCTCTCCGCTTGCACTCCTGATGGATGGCGGCAGGTGGGGTCGCTTCGAGACCGCTCGCACTTGCCCATGGTTGCTCCGCTCACACTCCTGATGGATGGGGGTACGTGGGGTTCTCTCCGCAACGGGTGCTCGGTGCGGGCCGGATAGGAGCGGGCTTTGGGCCCTCCGGTTCATCTCTCTCCTGTGCTGCTCGCTCCGGATTCGGGCAGCTGCGAGGGGTGGGTGCCGCGTTCGACGACGAGGATGCCGGCCAGGATCAGCGCGGCGCCGGCGTAGCCGGAGACGCCGAGGCGCTCGCCGACGAGGTAGCCGATGATCCCCGCGACGACCGGTTCGAGCAGGTTGATCACCCCGGCCCGCTCCGGATCGATCACGCGCTGGGCCCAGGCCGAGAGACTGAACGCGACCGCCGAGCAGCCGACCCCGGTGACGATCGCGGCCACCAGCACGATGCCGGTCACGGTCCCGAACCCGGTGAACGCGGTGATCACGACCGAGCCGACCGCGATCGTCGCCACCTGGACGAGGATGAGCCCGAACGTGTCGAACCGGCGGGTGACCTCTCCGGTCCCGACGAGCCACAGCGACCACGCCAGTGCAGTGAGCACCGTCACCGCGTCGCCGAAGCCGAGATCGAACGACGCCCCGGTGAGGAGGAACAGTCCGACGACGGCGAGGCCGACGGCACCCAGCACCCCGGTGCGCGGCATCCGTCGGTAGCGGATCGCGGCGACCGCGGGGGTGAAGACGACGAAGAGCCCGGTGATGAACGCGGAGTTCGATGTCGTCGTGTGGGCGAGCCCGACGTTCTGGGTCTGGTACGCCACCACACCGACGAGGCCGAGTCCCACGCCGACCACCAGGAGCACCCGGAGGGAGTCGGTTGCGCGCGGCTCAGGACCGCGCCAGCCCCGTCGGATCGCCACCGGTGCGAGGGCAATCGAGGCCAGCCCGAAGCGAAGGATGTTGAATCCACCCGCGGTCACGTGGTCCAGCGAGTCCTGGACCAGCACGAAGGTGGATCCGTACAACAAGGACGCCAACGCGAGGGCGAGTTCCGGTGTGTACGGGCGCAGCCGCCCGAGCATCACTACCCCGGCCAGCGGTTGGTCAGCGGGAGACGTCGGTCCTTCCCGAACGCCTTCGGCGAGACCCGCACGCCGGGTGCGGCCTGGCGGCGCTTGTACTCGCTGCGGTCGACGAGGCCAACGACGCGCACCACGGTCTCGCGGTCGAACCCGGCCGCGACGAGGTCGCCGATCGAACGGTCCTCCTCGACGTAGCCCTCGAGAATGGCATCGAGCACCGGGTACGGCGGGAGGGAGTCGTCGTCGCGCTGATCGGGTCGCAACTCGGCGCTCGGCGGTTTGTCGATCACCGACTGCGGGATCACCTCCCGCCCGTAACGCCGGTTGAGGTCCTCGCACAGCGCGTAGACCACCATCTTCGAAACGTCCTTGATCACCGCGAACCCCCCGGCCATGTCGCCGTACAGGGTGCTGTACCCGGTGGCCATCTCGCTCTTGTTGCCGGTCGTGAGCACGAGCCACCCGAACTGATTCGAGATCGTCATGAGGATCGTGCCCCGGATCCGCGCCTGCAGGTTTTCCGCCGCGAGTCCCGGCTCGGTACCCGTAAACGCGTCGGCGAGCATCTCGGTGAACGCGGTGTGCGCAGGCTCGATCGGAACGGTGAGGGTCGGAATTCCGAGTGCGGCCGCGAGGCGGTCGGCGTCGGTCACGCTTCCCTCGCTCGAATAGCGCGAGGGCATGAGCACGCCGGTCACCCGATCCGCACCGAGGGCGTCGACCGCGATCGCTGCGACCAGTGACGAATCGATCCCGCCCGAGAGACCGAGGACCACGTGGGTGAATCCGTTCTTGACCATGTAGTCGCGCGTGCCGAGGACGAGCGCGCAGTACACCTCGTGAAGCGGGTCGAGGAGCGGCGCGAGACGGGCGGGCTTCGTCGGCATCCCGAGATGACCCTCGGTGACGACGACCTCGGGCAACGGTTCGACGCGCGGGCGCCCGATCGGCGCGCGGCGGTGGACGCTGCGGCGCAGGTCGAGGTCGACGATCATCAGGTCTTCCTCGAACTGGCGCGCCCGCGCGACGACGTGGCCCCGCTCGTCGATCACCATCGACCCACCGTCGAAGACGAGTTCGTCCTGCCCGCCGACGAGGTTCACGTACACGATCGCCGCTTGTGCGTCGACCGCACGGGTGGAGAGCATCGCCTCCCGTTCGTGCACCCGTCCCGCGTAATACGGCGACGCGTTGATGTTCACGATGAGTTCGGCACCGCCATCGGCCTGAGTCACGATCGGACCGGTGGGACTCCAGGCGTCCTCGCAGATGGTCAGGCCGACGCGGAGCCCCGCGACCACGAACAGCGGACCATCCACGGTCGACGGCTTGAAGTACCGCTGCTCGTCGAACACCGCGTAGTTGGGCAGCAGGTGCTTGCGGTAGATCCCGCGTACCTCGCCGTGAGCGCAGAGCGCCGCAGAGTTCGCCAACTCACCGTCGGCCAGCAGTTCGGGGAAGCCGATGACCGCAGCGGTGTTCCCGGTGCGGGCGGCCACCTTCTGGAGGACCTCGGCGGACTGCGCGACGAATGCCGGTCGCAAGAGCAGGTCCTCGGGGGGATATCCCGAGACGGCGAGTTCTGGGAACGCAACCAGGTCGGCATCGACCGCAACCGCTCGCTCGTAGGCGTCGAGGATGCGCGCCTCGTTGCCCGCGAGGTCACCGACGACGAGGTTGAGTTGGGCGCCGGCCACCCGGATGCGAGGCATCTCTCAAGGTTACGGGGCGACCCGGCCGAACCGCCGAGCGTCCGGCCTCGGCGGTCGCCTTCGATCACCAGCCGTCGTCCTCGATCGACAGGACACCGTGGCCGCGTCGTACCCTTCCGTCCGGTACCGGAGGCAATCGCCCCGGGAGCGAGTCCGGAGAGGAAGCAGGAGTCCATGGGTCGCAAGGTGTTCGTGATCGGCGTCGGCATGACCAAGTTCGAGAAGCCGGGCGGCAAGGACTGGGACTACCCGGACATGGCGAAGGAAGCGGGCACCAACGCGCTGACCGACGCGGGCATTCGGTACGACGAGATCGAGCAGGTCGCGGTCGGCTACTGCTACGGCGACTCGACGGCCGGACAGCGCGCGCTCTACGAGATCGGCGTCAGTGGAGTTCCCGTCGTCAACGTGAACAACAACTGCGCGACCGGTTCGAGCGCGCTGTACCTCGCGAAGCGCTTCATCGAGGGTGGCCTCGCCGACTGCACGCTCGCGCTCGGCTTCGAGAAGATGGAGAAGGGCTCGCTCGGCATCAAGTACATGGACCGCGCCATGCCGATGCAACGCACGTTCGAGGCCATGAACGACAAGCGCGGGTTCACCCAGGCGCCGCCCGCCCCGCAGATGTTCGGTAACGCCGGCCGTGAGTACATGGAGCGCTACGGCGTGAAGGCCGAGAGCTTCGCCCGCATCGCGGAGAAGAACCACCGCCACTCGGCGAACAACCCCTACTCGCAGTTCCGCGACGTGTACACGCTCGACGAGATCCTCGCGTCGCCGATGGTGCACGAGCCGCTCACCAAGCTGCAGTGCTGTCCGACCTCGGACGGCTCGGCCGCCGCGATACTCGCGAGCGAGGAGTTCGTCCGGTCGCACGGACTCGAGGACCAGGCCGTGGAGATCATCGGCATGTCGATGAAGACCGACTTCCCGTCGAGCTTCGACTCCGGCAGCGACATGAAATTCGTCGGCTTCGACATGACCCGCGCCGCCGCCACCGAGGTGTACGAGCAGTCCGGGTACGGACCGACCGATGTCGATGTGATCGAACTCCACGACTGCTTCTCCGCCAACGAGATGATCACCTACGAAGGTCTCGGCCTCTGCGCCGAGGGCGGCGCGGGCGACCTCATCGACTCCGGTGCGGTCACCTACGGCGGCGACTGGGTGGTGAACCCGTCGGGCGGTCTGATCTCGAAGGGTCACCCGCTCGGCGCGACCGGCCTGGCCCAGTGTTCCGAGCTCACCTGGCAGTTGCGGGGCACCGCCGACGCCCGCCAGGTCGACGGCGCGCAGCTCGCACTCCAGCACAACCTCGGTCTCGGCGGCGCCTGCGTGGTCGCGATGTACAAGAAGGCCGAGTTCGCCTGAAGCCCCCGGTTCGCTGGTTCCCGTGCACGTGTTGCACGCCCTGGCGTGCAGCACGTGCACGAGAACCGCGGGGGGTTACTTGGTGGTGGCGATACCGCCGTCGACGGGGATGATGGCGCCGGTCACGTAGGTGGACGCCGGACCGGCGAGGTAGACGGCGATGCCGGCCATGTCGGCCGGCTTGCCGATCCGCTTCATCGGTGCACTCGCCGCGATCGAATCGCCGAAGGCCTCCAGCGTCGCCGCCATCATCTTGGACTCGAACGGACCTGGAGCGATCGCGTTGACCGTGATTTTCGGCGCGAGCTGACGCGCCAGGTGACGCGTCAACTGGTGCACCCCGGCCTTGGCGGTGGAGTACGAGTACGTCTCCATCATCGGCACCTGGATGCCGTCGATCGACCCGACGTTGATCACCCGTGACGGGTCACCGTCGGTCGCGGCGGCGTCGAGCAGCGGACGAAGGAACCGAGTGAGGTGGAACGGGCCCTTGACGTTGATGTTCAGCACCCGGTCCCACGCAGCGTCGTCGTGGTCCGCGAGCGGCGCACCCCAGGTGGCACCGGCGTTGTTCACCAGGATGTGCAGGCGGTCCTCGCGGCTCGCGATCTCCTCCGCGAGACGGCGACACTCGGCCTCGGTCGAGAGGTCGGCCGGGATGCCGATGCACTCGCCGTGTTCCGAGAGGCGGGTCGCGACCTCCGCACAGACATCGGCCTTGCGGGACGAGATGTAGACCTTGACTCCCGCGCGCACGTACGCCTCGGCGATCATCAGGCCGATCCCGCGGGTCCCACCGGTGATCAACGCAGTCTTCCCACGGATCGAGAACAACTCGTTCAGTACATCGTCGGTCATGAAGCCCTCCTCGAAGCGATCGGACCGTAGCGCCCGCAGTGGTCCATTACCGTCCTCGGGATGTCCGCCGCGCTCGCCGATCTCCTCGCCACCCGCGGCGTCCTCCTGGCCGACGGTGCGACCGGGACCAACTACTTCCAGATGGGCCTCACGTCGGGCGACGCGCCCGAGGTCTGGAACGTCGACCACCCAGAACGGGTCCAGGAGTTGCACCGCAGGTTCGTGGAAGCGGGCGCCGACATCATCCTGACCAATACCTTCGGCTGCAATCGGCACCGGCTCGCGTTGCACGGGGCCGAGTCCCGTGTGCGCGAACTCGCGCAGCGCGCCGCGGAACTCGCGCGTGAGGTCGCCGATGCCGCGGACCGGCCGGTGATCGTGGCCGGGTCCGTCGGACCCACCGGATCGCTGTTCGAGCCACTCGGTGCACTGACCGAAGCCGATGCAATCGAGACCTTCACCGAGGAGATCGAGGGTCTCGTCGCCGGCGGCGCCGACGTCGCGTGGATCGAGACGATGTCGGCGATCGAAGAGGTCCGGGCCGCGTCGACCGCGGCCATCGAGGTAGGCATTCCTTACGTGGCGACCTGTTCCTTCGACACCGCGGGCCGCACCATGATGGGGCTGATGCCCGGCGACCTGATTGCGGTGTTCGCCGGTCTCGACCCCGCGCCCGTTGCGACCGGCGCGAACTGCGGCGTCGGCGCCTCGGACATCCTGGTGTCCCTGCTCGCGATGACCGAGACCGACCCTGACACCGCGTTCGTGTCCAAGGGCAACTGCGGCATCCCCGAGTTCCGCGGCGCCGAAATCCACTATTCCGGCACCCCCGAGTTGATGGCGCGGTACGTGCGGCTCGCGGTTGCGGCGGGTGCGCGGATCGTGGGTGGGTGCTGTGGAACCTCCCCGGACCACCTCGCCGCGATGCGGGAGGCGCTCGACGCCGCGTTGGAGGACCGGGCCCTCGATGGACCCCCACGCCGCCCCACTCTCGATTCGATCGTCGAGACCATCGGTCCGCTGGCCAACACCGCGCCGCGGCCCGACGCCGAACCGCGGGCGCGGCGCCGAAGCCGCCGGGACTGACCCGTGTCCACCACCGGGATCCTCACCCTCTCCTGTCCGGACCGACCCGGCCTCGTCCACGCAGTCAGCGGCTACCTCGTCGACGTGAACGCCAACATCGTGGAGAGCCACCAGTTCGAGGACGTGGGCGAGCGCCGGTTCTTCATGCGCATCCGCGTCGATCTCCTCGGTGACGACCATGACCTCGCGTCGGTGCGCGCGGGCTTCGCCGCGGTCGCCGCC
>JBDUBS010000589.1:0-2631 GCA_040003875.1 Acidimicrobiia bacterium
GTCACGGTGGGCGCCACCGCCGACCCGATCGCGGCCGAACTCGGCCCCGACGGCGCGGCCGTCGTGCACCAGGCGCATCACGACCTGCTTGCCGACTACGGCGCGGACGCGTCCGCGGACGCGTTGTCGGACCTCGTCGAGTCGCTCGGTCCCGCCGCCGTGATCGCATGCGGCACCGACCGCGGCACCGAAGTTCTGGCGCAGCTTGCCGCCCGGCTCGACCTGCCGTTCGTGGCCAACGTCCTGCCCGAGGACCTCGCGCCCGGCGCGCCCGCGGACGCGCCGTGGGAACTCACGCGAGTCCGGTGGGGTGGAAGCCTGCTCGAACGAGCGACGGTCGTCGCGCCCGTGAAGATCATGACCATTGCGCTCCACGCGGTCGACGCGTCCGCGGGCGCGTCACCGACTGCGGCCGATGCACACCCCTACACCCCCGTCGTCGATCCGACTGCAGCCGTCACCATCGTGCGTGAGCGCGTCGAGCGTCAGTCGGGTCAGACGTTGGCCACCGCGGGCATCGTCGTCGGTGGCGGTCGTGGCGTCGGGTCGGCCGAAGGGTTCGCTCCCCTCGAAGCGTTGGCGACGGCACTCGGCGGCGTCGTCGGCTGCAGCCGGGCGGTCACGAACAACGGTTGGCGTAACCACACCGACCAGGTGGGCCAGACCGGGACCCGCATCGGCGCCGACGTGTACTTCGCGTGCGGGATCAGCGGGGCCATCCAACACTGGGTGGGCGCGTCCGGAGCCAAGTGCGTGATCGCAATCAACACCGATCCGGCCGCCAACATGGTGACCAAAGCCGACTACGCAGTGATCGGCGACCTGCACGAAGTGGTACCGGCGGTCACCGCGGAGATCGAGCGTCGCCGCGCCTGACCGACCCTCGCCAACGCGCCACCGCGGGGGTACGGTCGGAGGATGGAACTCACGGCGGCCATGACCTTCGTTCGCGCCCACCGCAACGGCGTGTTGACCACCATCCGTCGCGACGGGCGGCCCCAGCTCTCCAACATCATCTACGCCGTCGACGACGGCGGGACGATCCGGATCTCGGTGACCGCGAGCCGGGCGAAGACCAAGAACCTGCAACGCGACCCGCGTGCCGCGTTGTACGTCGTCGGTTCCGACTTCTGGTCCTACGCGGTGATCGACGGACCTGCGGAACTGAGTCCGGTCGCCGCCGCACCCGACGACGCCACCGTCGACGAACTCGTCGAGCTGTACCGCTCGCTGGGTGGCGAACACGACGACTGGGACGAGTACCGGCGGGCCATGGTGGCCGACGGTCGACTGGTGGTCCGTCTCACCCCGACCAGTACGTACGGGATGCTCCCGGCATAGGACGACTCGCTCGGTCAGCCGCAGTGCGCCGCGTCGGCCTGCACGAAGAGGCGCGCGATGACCACGGCGCGGATTCGTGATCGCGTCGGCGTGCCGTCGCCGTACCGGCGGGCCAGCGACTCCGTGGCCCGGCGCATCCCGTACGCAAGCGGTCGCACCCGCGCCGCAACGCGGATCGCACGGACGAGCGCCGACCGGTGTTCGACGGTGGCGTCGACGAAGAGGTCGGGATAGCGCTCGGCGAGGTATTGCTCGGCCCGGGCCTGGTCCGCCGCGCCGCGGAGAAACCCCGCGACCCGACGGTCGAACCAGTGGTCCGCCCGCAACGTCGGGTCGAACTCCCCGACGAGCCCGGCGCGAGCGCATCGGAACCCGAACTCCTCGTCCTCTCGACTACGGAAGCGGTGGGATTCGTCGACCTGCGGCACGCGGCGCGCGTCGACGCGGCGGAGTGAGACATTCCCGCCCCACAGTCCTCGCAGGATCCGCGCCGGGTCGGACGCGAACATCTCGCATTCGGCTTCGTAGTCGTTGCTGTAGATCGTCGCGGTGATCGACCGCTCCCGACACTCGCGCGCCACCGGCATGTATCCCACCACCACTCGACCGGTCGTCGTCGCGTGAGCCTGGCAATGGCCGGCGAGGAGTCCCGCGCTCGGGACGACATCGTCGTCCAGGAACAGGACCACGTCGCCCGTGACGGACTCCAACCCCCGCTGGCGAGCCCAGGCCGGCCCCCGGCCCGGGCCGTCGACGATGCGAACCCGAGCATCGCCGCTCGGGTTGCCACTCTGCAGGGCCTGCTCGACTTCTCGGCGCGACCGGTCGGCCACCACGACGACTTCGATCAGATCCGACCGCATGCCCGGGCCGAACTGATCGGGCGCCAACACCGCGGCAAGCACGCACCCGAGCACCGCGCGCCCCACCGATGGGATCACGACTGAGATCGAAACCCCCGACGAACGTGCACCGCCTGCCACGAACCACTCTGACCTGCCGACGCACCCCGATGCAACGAGTGGACCGAGGCGATCGACCCAGTTCGTCCCCACCGCGGGAATCGCCTGCCTCCCGATCCCCTACGCTGCGGTCCCGATTCGACCGGAAGGAGCCAAGGCATGTCGACGACTGACGACGCCGACGCCCTGACCGCAGGAATCGGTCAGCGAGGCCCGCGCGCCGACGGTCTCGAAGTGAAGTTTCCCGTCGCGGTGATCCACCGCGTGATCTGGATCATGGTCGGACTGCTGATCGTGACCACGTTCGTGGCGCAGTTCGCGTACAAGG
>JBDUBS010000010.1:0-2628 GCA_040003875.1 Acidimicrobiia bacterium
CGCTTGCGGACCGCGTCCCGTACGGGATCAGACCCACCAGCGCTCCGGCGAGCGCGTCGACGCGATCGCGAACGTCTGACATCGTGGACCCGCACGCCGCCGCGGCGAGGTGAGTTTGCTTGCACGCGATGGCTGTATCAAGCGCCGATGCCAAAGCGGTGAGGGCTGTACGCGTCAGCTCAGCCGTGGACTCGGGCACGCCGAGGTTGGGTCGGCCGAGTTGGTTGGCCGCCCCCTTCAAGTCGCGCGACGTCACCATCATCTGAACGATGACTGCGCCATCCGTTGCGGGGGCGGGCGACAGCACGGCCTGGCTCCTCACGATGTGGTCGATGACGCCGTCAACCACGGTGCGTTCAGGCCGTGTCGTGGTCGTCGTCCGATCCGAGCCCGTCACACGGTTGCCACTCTCGCCACAGGCGGCCGACCCGCCGACCAGGAGGAGGATCAACAGGGACGTGAGTTGTGCCCGCCTGGCCATGGCGGGCATGGGACCACACCGTCCGGCGCGGTTGCAAACATGGCCCTCGGCGGCGGATCGGGGAGCAGCGGCCCTAGCGTCACTCCTCGTGAAGAAGATCCCCGACCTGCCACCACCGGCGCCGAAGGGTTCGTGGTTCAACGAGATCGCCGCATTCCTCGGCACGGCGTACTGGGCTCCTGATACCGGCCGGGTAATGGCGTTCACCACGGGCACCGAACAGGAAGTCGGCTTCATCGTCGACGCCATCGGACTCGTTCCTGGCGCGCGTGTCCTCGACGTCGGTTGCGGACCCGGGCGGCACGCGCTGGCGCTCGCGCGACGAGGGATCGCCGTCCACGGCGTCGACCTGTCGCCGGAGTTCGTGGCACTCGCCGAACACGCGGCAGACGATCTTCCGGCCACCTTCGAGGTGCTCGACGTGCGCGATCTCGCGTTCGCCGGCGAGTTCGACGCTGCGATCTGTCTCTGTCAGGGCGGCTTCGGCCTCCTCGGCGGCGAGGACGACGAGGCGGTCCTCGGTGGCATCGCCCGGTCGGTCCGTGCCGGTGGGGGAGTCGCCATCAGCGCGTTCTCCTCGTATTTCGCACTCCACTGGATCGAGGACGGCGACGATTTCGACCCTGCGACCGGCGTCAATCACGAACTCGCGACGCTCCGCAACCAAGCGGGGGAGGAGGTCCAGCGCGATCTCTGGACCACGTGCTTCACCGCACGGGAACTCCGACTGCTCGCCGAGGGCGCCGGCCTCGACGCGATCCGGATCTCCGGGGTGACCCCAGGCGCCTACCGAAACGGCCCGATCACGCTGCGAGACCCCGAACTCCTGCTTCTCGCACGGGTGGGGTCGGACCGCTAGCCTTCCGCTGTTCCCATTTCCCCAAGCCCTGTTCAACGCGTGGCCGACCCGGTCCCGCCCGACCGTCACCCCTTTCGTAGGAGACCGACTTCCGTGCCCGAGACGACCCAAGCCACACCCACCGGTGCGGCTGAACCCTCCACCGACCTGACCGAGACCGACCCCGGCACCACCGCCGACACCAGCCCCGACGCAACCGGCCCCGACGCAACCGGCCCCGCCACCGTCGCAGTCGAGACCTCGACCGACGAAGCCGTCGAGACCGAGAACGACCCGATCGCCGACGACGGCGATTACACCGAGATCACCGAAGTCGTGTTCAACGACCTGGGTGACCTGTCGTTCGCCGATGCGGTCGACGCGACCCTGGTGTCGTTCGACGAAGGTGGCCTGGTCACCGGAACGGTCGTCAAGATCGACTCCGACGAGGTCCTCCTCGACATCGGGTTCAAGTCCGAGGGCGTGATCCCGTCCAAGGAACTGTCGATCCGCAACGACGTCAACCCGAACGAGATCGTCACGCTCGGCGAGGTCATCGAAGCCTTGGTTCTCCAGAAGGAGGACAAGGACGGTCAGCTCATCCTGTCGAAGAAGCGCGCGCAGTACGAGCGAGCGTGGGGCAACATCGAAAAGATCAAGGACGAGGACGGCATCGTGTCCGGCCCGGTCATCGAGGTCGTCAAGGGCGGACTGATCCTCGATATCGGCCTACGCGGCTTCCTGCCTGCGTCGCTGGTTGACCTGCGCCGCGTGCGCGATCTGCAGCCGTACGTCGGCAAGACGATCGACTGCAAGATCATCGAGCTCGACAAGAACCGCAACAACGTCGTGCTCTCGCGTCGTGCGTACCTCGAGGAGACCCAGCGCGAGCAGCGCGACGAGTTCCTCACCAACCTCAAGCCGGGCGAGATCCGGCCGGGTGTGGTGTCGAGCGTCGTGAACTTCGGTGCGTTCGTCGACCTCGGCGGGATGGACGGACTCGTCCACGTGTCAGAACTCTCCTGGAAGCACGTCGACCACCCGAGTTCGGTCGTCACCGTCGGCGACGAGGTCACCGTCCAGGTGCTCGACGTCGACCTTTCCCGGGAGCGGATCTCGCTGTCGTTGAAGGCCACCCAGCAGGACCCGTGGCAGGAGTTCGCGACTGGTCACCAGGTGGGCGAACTCGTTTACGGCCGGGTCACCAAGCTCGTCCCGTTCGGCGCGTTCGTCCAGGTGGGCGACGGCATCGAAGGTCTCGTGCACATCTCCGAGATGGCCGTGCACCACGTCGAGGCGCCCGAGCAGG
>JBDUBS010000228.1:0-2615 GCA_040003875.1 Acidimicrobiia bacterium
GGTGGCGGGCGGCGAAACCACTCCGGTTCCCGGCTCGTCCTGCTCGCTGATCGGCTCGTCCCGGCCGCAGCCCGACGGATCGCGGTCGTGCTGGTCGGGTCGCTGTCGACCATGGCCGTCACCGGCGCGGCGCCCGCATCGGCCGATGACTCGTTGCGGGGCTGGTTGAGCGCTCCGACGACCACCCAACCGCGGGCCGCACAGTCGAGCGACATGCGAACGACCGCTGAACCCGCGGATCCACCGCGGTCCCCAGTCGCCATCGTTCCCCCAGCCGAGCGCGCACCGACGCCGACCACATCGGTTGTGCCCACGGCCCCAGTCGAACCGTCGCGCGGTGCTCCGGTGATCACGCCGCCGGCCTCGCTCGCGCCGAGCGCTCCGCCCGTCGCCGTCGCACCTTCGGCCGCGCCGGTCTCATATCGGGTCGAACCCGGCGACTGCCTGTGGTCCATCGCAGCACGCGTCCTCGGCACCGGAGCACAAAACGCAGAGATCGACCGCGCGTGGCGCGCGATCTACGACGTCAACCAGATCGCAATCGGCACCGACCCGAATCTGATTCATCCCGGGTTGACCCTCGTCATCCCTGCACTCGTACCCACCCGCTGACTGCCCGCCGACCAGAAGGAACCGCAGTGACGACCCTCACCCTCACCGCCTGGACCGATCCGATCATCGACACACTCGGTCACGACCCTCGTTCGGAGTACGTCGAGCGGTTCTGGCTTCCGACCCTCGGACCCACCAGCGTCCTCCTCTTGCGGAGGCTCGCAACGGTCTTCGACCGCAACCCGAATGGGGTCACCGTCGAGATCGGCGAACTCTCACAATCGCTCGGACTCGGAGTCCGCACCGGTACGTCGTCACCGCTTGCACGCAGTCTCGACCGCCTCACGCAGTTCGAACTCGCGTGCACAACCGCGCCACAGGCGTTCGCAGTACGTCGCAACCTGCCCCCGATCAACCGTCGTCACATCCACCGGCTGCCCGAATCACTCCAACGTGAGCACAACGAATGGGTCGAGATCCAGCTCGCCGACTCGCCGTTGGAACACGCCCGCCAGCGTGCCCGCCGGACCGCATTCGCGCTCTTCGAAGCCGGCGACGACCTCGACCGGGTCGAGCGAGTCCTGCTCACCATGGGATTCCACCCGTCGATCTGTCGCGAGAGTGCCGAGTGGGCGCACGAGCGGCACCGGCAGGCGTTCGCGGCGCTCGAACCCGAGCCTGACCCCACGTTCGGCCTCGACGACGCCGCCTAGTTCGCGGATGGCGGTGGCGCCCGGTCTCCCCTCCCTCCGCTCGGCGCGCCACCGCCATCCGTTTCCCCTCGCGTCCCGCTCGCCCGCAACTACCGTCGGGTGGGTGAGCGGGACGCCTTCTTCGGGTGATGACCTCGATGACCTCGACACGGTCGCGTCGTGGATCCGCGCCGCCCGGTCGATCGTGATCCTCACCGGTGCGGGCATCTCGACGGAGTCGGGCATTCCCGACTTCCGCGGTCCCAACGGCGTGTGGACCAAGAACCCTGCGGCGGAGAAGGCCGCGACGCTCGAGCATTACGTGGGTGACCCCGAGGTGCGCCGCCATGCGTGGCAGAACCGGCTCACCTCCGAGATCTGGAACTCCGAACCCAACGACGGTCACCGCGCGGTCGCCGAGCTCGCGCGCGTGGCCAACGTGCACACGCTCGTCACCCAGAACATCGACGGGCTCCACCACGCCGCGGGCAGTGACCCGGAACGCATGATCGAGATCCACGGCACCGTGCACTTCGCCAAGTGTCTGGCGTGCGGGTGGCGCGGCCCGATGGCGGAGACCCTCGACCGCGTGCGCGCCGGGGATCCCGACCCGGCGTGCCTCGAGTGTGATGGGATTTTGAAGTCGGCCACGATCAGCTTCGGCGAGAACCTCGTGGCTACGGACCTCGACCGCGCGCAGCGAGCGGCGGCGGACACCGATCTGTTCCTCGCGCTCGGCACGTCGCTCGGCGTCTACCCCGCGGCGGCGCTCCCCGAGATCGCCCTCCGGGCGGGCGCCCGGCTGGTGATCTTCAACGGCCAGGAGACCCCGTTCGACTCCTACGCCGACGCTGTGAGCCACGCGCCCCTCGGCGAGCTGCTTCCTGCCCTCGTCGCCCGCCTCGCCACCCCCAACTGACCTCCCTTTCCGCGACTTTTGGTCTGAGGGGTGGGGATTGCACCCATGCGCAGACCAAAAGTCGCGGCGGGGGACGGAGGGTGGAGGGCTCGGGGTTGGGAATATCCGACCCAGCGGGTAGCTTTTACACCCCGAAACGATCCTTACCTCACGCCTCCGGAGCCCCCGAATGCCGTCCTTCCGCGAGCTGCTCGCCGAGACCAAGGCGAAGATCCACGAGATCAGCCCCGCCGACGCCGAACCGCGCCTCGGCAACACCACGTTCCTCGACGTGCGCGAGCAGGACGAGTACGACGCCGGCACCCTGCCCGGTTCGGTCTTCATTCCCCGTGGCCACCTCGAGAGCCAGGTCGAGAACAAGGTCCCCGCGAAAGACGCCGAACTGATCGTGTACTGCGCGGGTGGCGTGCGCTCGGTCTTCGCGACCGAGACCCTCGAGCAGCTCGGCTACA
>JBDUBS010000072.1:0-2615 GCA_040003875.1 Acidimicrobiia bacterium
ACGACCGGCCCCCCGTAGAGGCATACCGGCACGTCCGCGCCGAGATCGGCGGCGGTCGCCATCACGTCGATGACGTCGAGACCGAAGCGGTCCCGAGCGGCGCGGAGGACCGCAGCGGCATCCGCTGATCCCCCGCCCAGGCCGGCACCGGAGGGGACGACCTTCGTCAGTTCGATCGCCACGCCGGCGTCGCGAGGCAAGACGGCCCGGGCCGCGCGCACGGCGAGGTTCGTGTCGTCGTGCGGGACGTCGGGGCCGCCCCCCGTCACCGTGAGCTCGACGACCCCCGCAGGCGCGGCGGTGACCACGACCGTGTCGGCCGGCGCCGAGACCAAAACCGTGAGCGCCTCGAGTTCGTGGTAGCCGTCAGCGCGTGTGCCGAGCACCCGCAACGTGAGCGTGAGCTTCGCGGGCGCATCGAGTCGGATCCGGTCCCCGGTCACAGGCCCACCGCGCGGGCCAACGCCGCCCACTGGTCCAACGTGAGCGTCTCGGCCCGCGCCGTGCCATCGATCCCGGCAGCCGCCAGCCGGTCGGCGGTGTGCTCGCCGAGCTCGGCACGCAGCGCCCCTCGCAGCATCTTGCGGCGCTGGCCGAACCCGGCGCGCACGAGCGCGAAGAGACGCGCGGGCGACGGGACATCTACCGGCGGGATCGGATGACGCTCGATCCGCACCAGCGCGGACTCGACCTTCGGCGCGGGGATGAACACCGACGCCGGCACCAATCCCACTACCTCGGCGCGCGCGTAGAACGCGATCTTCACGGACACCGCGCCGTAGGACTTCGTCCCCGGCCCTGCGGCCATCCGCTCCCCCACCTCCCGTTGGACCATCACCATCATCGACCGTACGTGCGGCGCGTCGTCGAGCAGGCGCATGACGATCGGCGTCGCCACGTTGTACGGCAGGTTCGAGACCACCGACCACTCGCCGAGCGTCGCGTCCATCACGGCGGCGAAATCGACGCGCAACGCGTCGTCCTCCACGATGCGCACCGCTCCATCGCCGACCGTCTCCACCAGCGCGGGAATGACATGCCGGTCCAGCTCCAGCGCGGTGACATCCGCGCCGGCCTCGAGCAGAGCGAGGGTGAGCGAGCCGATCCCCGGGCCGATCTCGAGCACGCGCGCGCCCGCACCGATGTCGGCCAGCCGGACGATCTTGCGCGCGGTGTTGGGATCGGCGAGGAAGTTCTGGCCCAGCGCGCGACTCGGCCGGAGACCGTGACGTTCGAGCAGCGCCGGGATCGTGGCCGGGGTGAGCGCCATCCGCGCGCGACGACCGTCAGCCGACGACGTACATGGACACGTGGATCCGTCCGGTCCCGAGCGGCGCCAACTGCGCGAACACGTCGGGGTTGAGGTCGATGATGTTGCCGGTCCACGCCTCGGGTCCGCGGTCACCCACCCGACACTGCGCGGTGCGCCCGTTGTCGGCGACGAGCTTCACGATCGTCCCGAACGGGAGCGTGAGGTGCGCACAGGCTCCGGGCCCCGCATGGCTCGCGTACCAGGTGGCGTAGCCGCCGCCGATCGAGCGGCCGCCGGTCGCCGGTGCCGGTGGCGGCTGCTGCGTACCGGAGGGCCTGGTGCCCCGGGCCAGGATCTGGGTGACCGGCGGGGTGACGACGGTGCTACTGACTTCGGTCCACTGGTAGATCACACCGTCCTTCTTCACCACGTTCGAGACCACCCGCGCGGTTCCGTTCTTCCCGGCCTGGATCGTGGTGGTATGCCCGCGGGCGAGGTTCGGGTCGTCTTGGTACTGCGTGGTGAAGGGGATGACCTTCAGGTCGACCACCTGGCCGGGGAGCAGCCGGAACACCTGCACCGCGAGGCCCGGCGAGAGTTGGGTGTCGAGGGCGGGCGTCACTTCGTCCTGCGCGCCGAGCGCGATCTTGCGGCCGGCGAGCAACTCCGCCACCGTCAGCGCGGTGGAGTGCGCGATCGGTGTGGTCGCACCGTCGGCCGTGACCGTCACGTCGTGAGGCGTGCGCAGGACGACGCGGGAGTGACGACCGATGCGACCACCACTCCCGACGCGCACCATTGCGGCGGGCAGGCCGAGCTCGCGCCGGATGCCGGCGAGGGTGTGACGGGTGGTGCGTCGCGCGGTCACCCTGCCGTCGACGTCGACCACGAACGGGAACGCGCGGAGGACTCGGATCGGCATGCCCTGGCGCAACTGGGTCGACAACGACGGGGAGATCCGGTCGCCATCGTGGAGCACCACTCCACCGGCGGCGAGCAGATCGCTCACGGTGCCGGCGCGGGTCACGACGGTGTTGGCCTGTCCGTCGATCGAGACAGTGACGTCGCGCTGCGGTCGGGTACCGCCGAGGACGCGGGCGGTCACGCCGGCACAGGCTGCGGCGACCGCAGTGACGAGCACCGTGACGATGATGCGGCGCCGCATCCGGAGCGCGCGTTTGCGGTGCACGATCGCGGGCCGGTTCGGGCGGACGCTCGCGTAGGCCGCGGGAATCATGGGATCGAGTGCTGCGACCGCCGACGCATCGGTTCGCGACTCGTCCGCCGGCCCGGGTACCGGAGCGACGACCACCGGCGGGGCGAGCGCCGCTGGAGCGGCCTCGACCGGCGCGGCACCGACGGT
>JBDUBS010000349.1:0-2614 GCA_040003875.1 Acidimicrobiia bacterium
CGGTGGTGGTGCACGCGGGGGTCCGCCGAGAGGTCAGGACGCGGAGACGACCCTCCAACTCGACCTTGCCGAGGCGGCGTTCGGGATCACCACCACGGTCGACCTGCAGATCCCCGGTCCGTGCGACCGGTGTGACGGGACCGGTGGCGAACCCGGTACCCATGCCGACACGTGTCCGGATTGCGGCGGCAGCGGCGAGGTTCGCCAAGTCCGGAAGTCGATCCTCGGTCAGCTCGTCACCGCGGCCCCCTGCATCCGGTGTCAGGGAACCGGCCAGATCATCCCGAGTCCGTGTACCCAGTGTCAGGGTGACGGCCGCGTCCGTACCCGCCAGGACATCGAGGTGGAGATCCCGGCCGGCATCGACGACGGGCAACGGTTGCGACTTCCCGGTCGGGGACCCGCGGCGCCACGAGGTGGTCCGCCGGGCGACCTCTACGTCCTGGTGCGGGTGCGGCCGCACGCCACGCTCGAGCGGCACGGCGTGGACCTTGTGCACCGGCGCACGATCGCAATGACCCAGGCGGCACTGGGTTCCACGTTCGAACTCGAGACGCTCGACGGCGTCGAGATGTTGACCATCGATCCCGGCACCCAGCCCGGCCATGTGGTCCGGCTTCGCGGCCGGGGGGTCCCGGTCCTCAACGGTCGGGGTCGTGGGGACCTGCTCGTCGAGGTCAACGTCGAGGTGCCGTCCAAGCTGAACCCCGAGCAGGCGGAGCTGCTCGCCCAGTTCGCCGACCAGCGCGGCGAGGCGATCGATCCACCGGACGGCGGTATCTTCTCCAAGATCCGGGCCGCGTTCGGTGACCGGTGACGCTCCCGTCCTGTCGCCGCTGAGTCCCGAGCGGTGAACGAGATCGGGTGGGCGGCGGCCGCACCCGCGACTGCGTTGGTGATCGTCGACGATTACGACCGCCCCGATCCAGAGGGGATGCGGGTGATCTCGGGTCCGGACGGCCACCATCTCCAGCGGGTCCGACGGATCGAGAGCGGGGAGCAGGTCGTGGTAGCGGACGGATCCGGCCGGTGGCAGCTGACCCGGGTCGAGTCGTGCGGTGACGGAACGGTCACGGTCTCGCCGGCCGGAGGACAGTGTGAGGAGCCGAAACCGACGCCCGGGATCACCGTCGCGTTCTCGCCGTCGAAATCCGACCACGGCACCGATGTCGTCCACCAGCTCGTCGAGATCGGCGTCGACCGCATCGTCCCGCTCGTGACCCAACGCAGCGTGGTCCGCTGGGAGGGGAAACGGGGCAAGCAGGCCTACGAACGGCTCGATCGCGTGATCAGGGCGGCTGCGGTGCAGTGTCACCGGGCCCGGATGCCGGTACTCGAACCGCCTGCGACCGTGGCCGACCTCGCAGGACGACGCGGCCTGCTGGTCGCCGCTCGCAGCGGTGGTCGTATCGAACCCGCCGACTGGCCGCCGGGAGATCAGTGGTGTGTGGCGATCGGACCCGAAGGCGGTTTCACGGGGAGTGAACTCGATACGTTCGGGTCGGTCCCCCGGATCGCGGTCGGTCCGCACGTCCTGCGGTCCGTGACCGCACCGATCGCGGTCGCGGCTGTGCTTGCTGCGCGTCGGGCTGGTTGAGTTCGCCCCGGATGCCGCTCCGGAAATACCGGGGATCGAGGTTCGACTTCGCTCGGGAAACGTGACATAGTCACGCCGTTCCGGGGGCTGAATTTCTTTTTCGTAGGGGGCAGTTGTCATCCGATGAATGGCGTACAAGTCGGTGAGCGCTTGCGGGCGATCCGTCGTCAGAAGGGTCTGTCGCTCCACGATGTGGAAGCGCGGTCCGGTCATGAGTTCAAGGCCAGCGTGCTCGGCGCGTACGAACGGGGTGAGCGCGCGATCTCGGTGTCGCGTCTGCTGCGGCTCTCCGAGATCTACGAGGTGCCGCCCGACCAACTCCTTCCGCGCGATCTCGACATCGAGATCAACCTCACCGACGGTGGCGACGTCGAGTCGGGCTTCACGATCGACCTCGTGAAGCTCCACTCGCTCGACGAGCCCGAAGCCGCGGTGCTGTCGCGCTACGCGGCCACGATCCAACTCCAGCGGCAGGACTTCAACGGTCGCCTACTGACCATCCGGCGTGATGACCTCCGGGTGCTCGCCGCGGTGCTCGGTCGTCGGCCCGAGGAGTTGGGGATCCGGCTCGACGAACTCGGCCTGCGGGCCGGTGTGGCAGTGGGTTGAACCATCCCGGAACGCTGATCCGCACGACGGCCGCTAACCTCACCGGGTCGTGAATATCCCGACCGCAGCTCAGGTCAAGGTCCTCGTCCCCGGCAACCACCTCATGGTGAACGTGCTCGGCGAACGCGACGAGCTGTTGCGCCGTATCGAAGCTGCTTTCCCCGTCTCGATCCTCGTCCGTGGCAACGAGATCAACGTGTCGGGCGACGTCGAAGCGACCAGACGGGTCGCGCGGCTCTTCGAAGAGCTCGTGGTGCTCGTCGAGCGAGGCCATGTCCTCGACCGCGACGGCATCGATCGAGCGATCGCGATGATCGAAGCGGACCAGAAGCCGAGCGACGTCCTCGCCACCGAGGTCGTGCGCGGGCGCAAGAGCGTCCGTCCGAAGACCGCGGGCCAGAAGCGCTA
>JBDUBS010000287.1:0-2611 GCA_040003875.1 Acidimicrobiia bacterium
GACCCAAAGAACGCGTCCGCGGACGCGTTCGGTGTTCCAGGCTCCGAGGAGAACAGCCGGGTCGGGTCGGGTCAGGTCTCGAACCGACTACTTCGCTCGTTTCGCCTTCGGTGTGGCCTTGCGGGCGGCGTTGAGGTCGGCGGCCGCGCGAACGAGCGCCTTGAACGCGGTCGGGTCGACCTTCTCGCCCTCGCGGATGTCGATCGCCCGCCTCGTGTTGCCCTCGAGGCTCGCGTTGAAGAGTCCGGTCGGGTCGTCGAGGGAAGCGCCCTTGGCGAAGGTCAGCTTCACGACGGCCTGGTACGACTCGCCGGTGCAGATGATGCCGTCGTGAGACCACGTGGGCGTTCCGGGGTTCGACGCCTTCGCCCACTTCAGCTCCTCGTCGACGCCGGGGACCGCCTGCTTGATGAGCTTGCGCATCGTCGCCAGGGTCTTGCCGCGCCAGTCGGGGAAGTCGGCGATCCGGGCGTCGACCCGCTCCGATCCCGACCCGCCTTCAATGGTTTCCGACTCCGTCATATTTCCTCCGCATCTTTCCTCCGCATCCGACCGTTGTCCGTTCCTGTACGTGCTCGATACACCAGTGCACAAAGGTCGGCGATTGGTTGCCCGACCCGGCGTCACGTCGTCAGAACAGGGCGGCGACGAACTCTTCGGGGTCGAAGGGGATGAGGTCGTCGGCGGTCTCGCCGACCCCCACCACCTTCACCGAGATCCCGAGTTCGGACTGGATCGCGAGCACGATGCCGCCCTTGGCCGTGCCGTCGAGCTTGGTGAGCACGATGCCGGTGATGTCGACGGTCTCCGCGAACTGACGGGCCTGGGTCAGACCGTTCTGACCGGTGGACGCGTCGACGACGAGCAGCACCTCCCGCAGGGCGCCCTCGGTCCGGTCGACGATCCGGCGGAGCTTCTTCAACTCCTCCATGAGGTTGACCTTGTTGTGCAAGCGGCCGGCGGTGTCGACCAACACGACGTCGGCCCCGCGGGTGGAGGCGGCGCTCATCGCGTCGAACACGATCGAACCCGGATCGGCGCCGTCCTGACCGCGCACGATCTCGGAGCCGGTGCGCTCGGCCCAGGTCGCGAGTTGCTCCGCCGCGGCGGCGCGAAACGTGTCGGCGGCCGCGAGCACCACCCGATGGCCGGCGTCGACCTCGCGCTGCGCGAGCTTCGCGATGCTCGTGGTCTTCCCCACCCCGTTGACCCCGACGAACATCCACACGCTCGGACCGGTCTCGGCCCGCTGCAGCTCGCGCTCGGTCCCCGAGAGCAGCGTCACCAGTTCCTCTCGCAACAGCTCGATCACGCGGGCCGGATCGGACACCTTCTCGGCGGTCGCCCGCTCGCGCACCGCCTCGATCACCTTGGTCGTGGTCGGCACCCCGACGTCGGCCAGGATCAGTGCCTCCTCGAGGTCGTCCCAGGTCTCGTCGTCGACTTTGCCCCGGCCGGCGATACCCGTGAATGCGCCGGCGAACGCGGCCCGGGTCTTGCCCAGCCGGTCACGGAGACGGGGCTTGACCCGCTCGACCGGTTCGGCAACCGGTGCCGTCGGCTCGGCGGTCTCGACCTCAGGCTCGGCGGTCTCGACTGCCGGCGTGGCAACCGGTGTCGGTGGCTGCTTCGGAGCACGCGGCGGGCGGGTGGGCGCGAGGTCGGGCTCGGCCGTGCTGGACGAGCGGCGCGACCGCACGACCACGGCGGCGGTCATGCCGACCGCGACGAGCAGGATCAGGACGAGGATCACGGGTTCCATCGGCGGGCGAGCCTAACGGCCGCCCTGAGAAGGGCACTCCACTCTGGCCCGTACGCTCGGCCTCTTGAATGTCATGCCGTACGTGCGGCTCGCTCCCGGGCTGACCTTCAGGACGCCGGTGGTGGCGGGCTGGCCCCGCCTCCGCCTTCGGGGCGGTAGGTGATCACACTGTCGCCCCCGGGCCGGATACCAACGTCGTCGAGCGCGGCCTTCACCCGCACGCGCAACTCCCGCGCGACCTTCCACTGTTCGAGTGGCTTCGTCTTCACTCGGAGCCGCATCAGCACCTGGTCGTTGGTGATCTCCTGCACGCCGAGCACCTCGGGCGGGCCGACGATGAGCGGCCCGAACTCCTCGTCCTCCGAAAGGACGTCCGCCGCGGTCTGGATCGCGTCCTGCGCGACCTCGAGGTCCGAGTCGTACGCAACCGCGATATCGAGCAGGGCGCGCGCCCATTGCTGACTCTTGTTCCCGACGCGCTGGATTTCGCCATTCGGCACGTGCCACACGATGCCTTCGTCGTCCCGCAGCCGAGTGGTCCGCAGGCTCACGCCTTCGACGACGCCGGTGGCCATTCCGGTGTCGATCACGTCACCGACGCCGTACTGGTCCTCGACCAGCATGAACAAGCCCGAGATGAAGTCGCGCACCAGCGACTGCGAGCCGAAGCCCACCGCGACTCCGATGATGCTCGCGCCGATCCCGATGGCGGCGAGGTTCACCGACAGCGCGTTGAGGATCATCACGATCGCGGTCGCCCAGATCATTGCGGCGATCAGGCTGCGTAGCACCGCGCCGATCGTCTCGGCCCGCAACGCGCGTCGCAGGCTCGGCACCGGCCCGGTGTCG
>JBDUBS010000295.1:0-2607 GCA_040003875.1 Acidimicrobiia bacterium
CCCTCATGACCGAGCGCCACCAGGTGTTCGACCAGGTCAACGAGCTGATGAGCCGCGTTCGGCTCGGCACCGGTGGATAACCCTGTGGAGGGCTGGGGATATCGGCCGTCTACGGTGGGGAACTCGCGGAAATCACACGACGGTGATTTCGTGGCGGGGGATAGCGGTGGACAACCGGTGGACGACGAAAGACCATCCCACCTGGCCATACTGCCCATGATCCACAATCCACACCCTCTACTACCGGTACTACCAAAACAATTCTTTTCGTATCTCGGAGGTGGACAGTGAAGTTCCGGTGTGAGCGTGACACCTTGGCCGACGCGATCAGCACCGCCCAGCGGGCGATCGCAGTTCGTAGCGGCGCGCTCCCCGTGCTGTCCGGTGTCCACGTGACAGCAGACACGGGCACCGTCGAACTCGTCGGCTCGGATCTGGATCTGACGATCCGGGTCAGCATCCCCGCCCAGGTGGACGAACCCGGCCAGGCCGTGGTCCCGGCGAAGCTGTTCGACGGCCTCGCCACCCGTCTGAAGGCGGGCACGGTCACGTTCGAAGTCGAGGGTGACGACGCTCGCATCGTGTCCGGTCCGGCGCGAGCGAGCGTGCGTCTCCTCCCGGCCGACGAGTTCCCGAGGGTGAACCCCACCGAGGGGACGACGGTGAGCGTCGACGCCGAACCCCTCGCCGAGGCGTTGCGCCAGGTCATTCCCGCCGCGTCACGCGATGACGCCCGCCCGATCCTGACCGGCGTGCTCATCATGGCCACGGCGACGGGGATTCGCTTGGTGGCGACCGACTCGTACCGACTCGGCGTGCGTGACCTCGAGGGTGTCGGGATGCTCGCCGAAGGTCAGAAGGTGCTCGTCGGTGCGCGCGGGCTCAACGAGGTGCAGCGCGTGTTCTCCTCGGGTCAGATCAACGTGACCCTCGGAGATCGCGAAGTGCGATTCGCGAACGAGTCCCGCTCGGTGACGACGCGCCTGATCGAAGGTGACTTCCCGAGTTACGAGCAGCTGATCCCGAGCGGCTACCCGAACAAACTCACGGTGTCGCGTGCCGCGCTGGAGGAAGCCGTGCGGTTGATGCAGATCGTCGGTGAGGGTCGCGAGGGAACTCCCGTACGACTGGCGATGAGTGCATCGGGTCTCGAACTCTCTGCGACCGCACAGGAACGCGCCGACGCGGCCGAGGCGATCGACGCCAAGTTCGAGGGGACCGACCTCACCGTCGCCTTCAATCCGCAGTTCCTCCTCGACGGCCTCCTCGCGATCAACGGTGAGGAAGCGGTACTCGAGAGCATGGATCCACTGAAGCCCGCCACGTTGCGCAGTGCCGAGCACCCGGAGTTCATGTACCTCTTGATGCCGGTCCGCATCAGCTGACGTGCACCTGGGGCGCCTGTGGCTGACCGACTTCCGGTGTTACGAGCAGGTCGCCCTCGAACTCGATCCCGGCGCCACTGTCATCACCGGCCGCAACGGACACGGGAAGACCAGTCTCCTCGAGGCGGTCGCGTGGGCGGCAACCGGTCGGTCGATGCGCGGTGTGCCCGACAAGGCCTTGGTCCGCTCGGGGACCGATACCGCGATCATCCGGGCCGAGGTCGTGCATCCGGATCGGGTCGCCCTGATCGAAGTCGCGATCCAAACCGTGGGACGCAACCGGATCATGGTCAACAAGCAGACGGTGTCGCGGCGGCGTGACCTGGCGGAGCACCTTCGGGTCACGGTGTTCGCGCCCGACGACCTCACGTTGGTGAAGGGTGGTCCGGCCGGCCGACGTGACATGGTCGACGAACTCCTCGTCGCGTCCACACCGCGGTTCTCGGCGATCATCACCGACTACGAACGGGTCGTGAAGCAACGCAACGCGTTGTTGCGCGCCGGTATCCGCGACGCCGACGACCGTCGCACGCGCGACGTGTTGGACGCGCGACTGGTGGACACCGGGAGCACGCTCGTCGGCGGTCGACTCGACATGATCGCGAGACTGTCGCCCGAGATCGAGCGCGCGTACTCCTCACTCGCCGGCGCCGCGCCAGGGTTCGTGACGCGCTACGAACCGGAGTGGCACGACGGCGAACTGGCACGCGACGACATCCCCACGGCATTGACCGACGCGCTCGCGCGGTTGCGCAAACGCGAGGAGGATCGCGGCGTGACGTTGGTGGGTCCGCATCGTGACGACTGGGCCCTCACGCTCGACGGACTCGACGCGCGCCATCACGCGTCGCAGGGCGAGCAGCGGACCCTGGCCCTCGGGTTGCGGCTCGCCGGCCACCGGGTCGTGGCCGAGACCACGGGAACCGAACCGGTGCTCCTCCTCGACGACGTGTTCAGTGAACTCGACGAGCAACGCTCGACGGCCTTGGTGGAGCACCTACCGGCCACCCAGACCCTGATCACCACCGCGGGGGCGCTCCCCGAAGGAATCAATCCCTCGACCTGGATCGAGATCGTCGACGGTGCGGTCGTGTGAGCGAGACACCCCCGCCCCGACCGGTCTCCGACGCGCTGCGCCACGTGCGGCGGGAGCTGGGGACGCCGGCGCCGGGCTACTTCGAGCTGATTCGCGACAGTTGGCCCGAGTTGGTCGGGGCGGCCC
>JBDUBS010000018.1:0-8710 GCA_040003875.1 Acidimicrobiia bacterium
CTCTTGCAGCCGTTGGGTGCACGACAGCAGCCTACGTGGCCGTCCGGCCGAAGCGGGGTGAGGGCCTCGGCTTCGTCGGCCGCTCCGAGGGGATCGCGGCCTGGTCGGTTGCCCTCCTCGAACACGGGTGACTCCGGGCCGAACGGTCCCGAGGCTGCGGACAGCGACCGGTAGCCTCGCCCGATGGTGCGGATCTTCGATTCCTTGGCGAGACGCGACGTCGAACTGACGACTCGCGTCGCGGGTGAGGTCTCGATATACGTCTGTGGGCCGACGGTCTACGACGTCCCCCACGTCGGTCACGGGCGGACCGCGCTCGTCTACGACGTGATCCGCCGATACCTCGAGTGGTCCGGGAACCGGGTGACCTTCGTCGGCAACGTCACCAACGTCGAGGACAAGATCATTGCGCGAGCCGCGGCCGAGGGCACGAGCGAGCGTGAACTCGCCGACCGGTACGAGGCCGCGTACTGGGCCGAACTCGACCGCCTCAACGTGCGGCGGCCGGACGAGGTACCGCGCGCCACCGAGTTCGTCGTGCCGATGATCGACCGCCTCCGCGAGCTCGTCGACCGCGATCGCGCCTACGTGATCGAGGGAGAGGGCGTGTACTTCTCGGTCGAGTCCTACGCCGACTACGGCGATCTCTCGGGCCGGCGGGTGGCCGACCTGATCGACGAGGCCGGCGCCCGGGTCGAGGTCGACGAGCGCAAACGCAGCCCGGTCGACTTCGCGGTGTGGAAAGCGGCCAAGCCGGGAGAACCGGACTGGGAGTCCCCGTGGGGCCGCGGCCGTCCAGGCTGGCACATCGAATGCTCGGCGATGTCGCTCGAGATCCTCGGTGACGGCTTCGACCTGCACGGCGGCGGCGACGATCTCGTGTTTCCGCACCACGAGAACGAACGGGCCCAGGCCGAGGGCGCGGGGCACCCGTTCGCCCGGCACTGGATCCACTCCGGCATGGTCATGGTCGGGGCCGAGAAGATGGGCAAGTCGCTCGGGAACTTCACCACGCTCGGCGAGGCGCTCGACACCTACGGTGCCCGTGCCTTCCGGCTCGCGGTGTTGCAGGTGCACTACCGGTCGCAGATGGAGCTGACCGCTAACGAGCTGGGCGCGGCCCAGAAGGCGATGCAACGCATCGACGATCTCCTGCGGCGCTCGGCCCGCACCACCGCCACCGATGGCACCGAGGACCCGGAGACGATCGCCGAGTTCCGCAAGGCCATGGACCAGGACTTCGGGACTGCCGGCGCGGTGGCAGTGCTGTTCGACGCGGTGCGCAGGGCCAACCTCGCGTTCGACGCCGGCGACGTTCCCACTGCGGGCGCGCTGGTCGCGGCCGTACTGGGCATCCTCGACGTGTTCGGGTTCGCGCCCGTCGTCGAGGCGGCTGACGACGATGCCGAGGAGATCGAAGCGATGGTGCAGGCACGGACCGATGCGCGTGCGGCGAAGGACTTCGCGGCGGCGGACCGCATCCGCGATGAGTTGGCGGCGCGCGGTGTGGTGATCGAGGACGGTGCGGGCGGCACCACCTGGCATCGATGACCCGTAACCCGCGTCGAGTGCCCGAACGGAGTGGTCGGCCCGACCGCGGCGATCGCGGCGATCGGGCCGCGCGGTCCGGACGCGACTCCGACGACCTCGGCGGCGAGCAGGTCGAGGGATTCCACGCGGTGCGGGAGCTGCTCCGGTCCCGCAAGCGCAACATTCGGGAGGTCTGGGTCGTCGAACGCGCGAGCGGCGCCGAGGAGATCGAGACCCTGGCCCAGGCCATCGGAGTCCGCGTGCGGCGCGTCTCACCCGCGTCGCTGGAGGAACGGGCACGCTCCGAGGCGCCACAGGGGGTGGTTGCCCGCGCCGAACCGATCACCTCGGCGAATGTCGACGATCTGCTCGCCGATCCGGCCGCGTTCATCGTGGCCGTCGACGGTGTGACCGACCCCGGAAACTTGGGGGCGATCCTGCGCACCGCGGAGACGGCGGGCGTGACCGGTGTGATCATCCCGAGGCACCGTGCCGCGCGCCTCGGTCCCACCGTGCTGAAGGCGGCCGCCGGTGCCGCCGAGTACCTCCCGATCGCCGACGTCGGCGGGATTCCCGCCTTCCTCGACCAGGCCAAACGCGCCGGCGTGTGGACCGTCGGTCTCGACGCGGACGGCACCACCGGGGTCACCGATCTCGCGGTCGCCGACGGACCCGTGGTGATCGTCCTCGGCGCGGAAGGCCGGGGGCTGGCTCGGCTCACCCGCGACCGGTGCGACGTGATCGCGTCGATTCCGCTCCACGGCCGGCTCGAGAGTCTCAACGTTGCGGCGGCCGCGGCGATCGCGCTGCACGCCGTCGCCGCCCGTCGGGAGCACGGCACCAGCCCGGAGCACTTGTAGCCTCGCGCCCTTCGCCGGAGTAGCTCAGTTGGTAGAGCAGCGGTCTTGTAAACCGCAGGCCATCGGTTCGATCCCGATCTCCGGCTCCGCGCCAGACCCGGTCGGCTCGCCCGGCAGGCGGCTGATTCCCTCGGTCGGAGCGTGCGAACCGGTAGGGTCGATGGGTCAGGATCGAACTCCCCGGGCCGCGACAATCGAGAGATCGCATTGTGTCGACCGGGCTGGTATCTCGAGGCACGGTTGATGAACGATCCGAACGAACTGCCAGGCCAGGAACCCAGTGAACCTCGTCACGCTCCGAGCGGCGGTGGCGGCGGGCGTGGGGCATCGGGATTCTCCGCCGCGCGCGGAGCGGCCCTCATCGCGGTCGCGGTGCTTATCGGCGTGGTCCTGCTGAACGCGATCGACGATGGCAACACGGGCGCGGTGGGCGACGGCGGTACCAAGTCGACGACGCCGTCCACCACGACGACCACCGTGGCCAAAGGATCGGCAAGTACCACGACCACGACCAAGCCCGCCCCGGTACCGCCCGCCGAGGTGTCGGTGCTCGTCCTCAACGGATCGGGCCGCGCCGGGGTGGCGGGCACACTCACCACCGCGCTGAAGGCGAAGGGCTACAAGACGCTGGTCCCCAACAACGCCTCGTCGGTCCGGGCCGGGACCGTCGTGTACCCGAAGACCGGCAAGACGGCGGTGTGCACGACGCTCGCCGCCGGGATCCCCGGTGCGAAGGTGCAGCCGATGCCCGTGCCGCCGCCCACGACCACGGACGCTGACTGCATCGTGGTCGTCGGCTCCTAGTCGTGATCGACGCGCTCCGCGCGTTGGTGGACGACCCCGCGGCGAGTGCGGTGCTCGTCGACTTCGACGGGTCGCTCTCGGCCATCGTCGACCATCCCGATGAAGCCGTACCGGTCGAGGGTGCGGTCACGACCCTGCACCGGCTCACGCACCGCTTCGCGCGCGTCGGGATCGTGAGCGGTCGTCCGGTCGAGTTCCTCCGACGGGTGTTGCCGGTCGCGGGGCTGGACCTGGTGGGCCAGTACGGACTCGAGCGCTGGAACCCGACCCGGTCGTGCATCGAGGTCGACGAGGCGGCCTCGCCGTTCGCGGCGGCGGTCGCGGCGGTGGCAATCGCCGCCGAGGCCGAACTGCCGGGTGTGTTCGTGGAACGCAAGGGAACCGTGGCGGTGACCCTGCATTGGCGGATGCAGCCCGCGGCCGGGGCTGGTGCGGCCGAATGGGCTGAGCGCCGAGCGGAGGAGCATGGCCTCATGCGGTATCCGACGCGAATGGCCGTGGAACTGCGGCCGCCCGTGCCCGTCGACAAGGGACGCGGCGTGGAGCGCCTCGCGGCGGGAGCGCGTCATGCGCTGTTCGCCGGTGACGACCACGGCGACCTCAGCGGGTTCGACGCGCTCGATCGTCTGATCGCCGATGGGTCACTCCAGGACGCGGTGCGGATCG
Organism: Acidimicrobiia bacterium; assembly: GCA_040003875.1. GTDB lineage: Bacteria > Actinomycetota > Acidimicrobiia > IMCC26256 > JAENVU01 > JAENVU01. The sequence continues at coordinate 3,861 of JBDUBS010000018.1, forward strand.
CGGTCCGGTCGGACGAGGAACCGCCCGAACTCATTGCACGCGCCGACGTGCACGTGGACGGACCTCGCGCGCTCGTCGCGCTGCTGGCCGAGCTCGCCGGCTGACCGCCGCGCCCGGATCGTCCACGCCGCGGCCGCCGTCAGCGTGCGTGGCCCACGAGTGCGTCGAGCCACTCGGAAGCCGGCCATGCGCGCGCCGCCGCCCGGAGTCCGTCGGCGCGTCGAGCGCGTTCGTCGGGGCTCATAGCGAGCGCGTCGGCGAGTACACCCGCGGTCTGGGACACGTCGAAGGGTTGCACTTCGAGGCAATGCTCGTGGAGGAGGTCGAACGCGCCTGCCTCGCGCGACAAGCAGAGCACCGGATCGCGCACACCGACGAGCGGACCTTCCATCGCGACCAGGTTCAGACCGTCGCGGATCGGGTTGACGAGCAGCACGTCGGCGTGTTGCAAGGCCGCGACCGAGCGCGGGTAGTTGTCGCGTGCGTCGAGGACGATCGGTTCCCAGTCGGCGGTCGCCCACCGTTCGTTCACGCGTGCGGCGATCGCGTCGATGTCGTCGCGATATTCGCGGTACTCGTCGAGTGATTCGCGAGACGGGTTGAGCACCGCGACGAACGTCACGCGATCCCGCCACTCCGGACACCGGTCGAGCAACTCGTCGAACGCGAGAAATCCGCGCCCGATGTTCTTCGACAGCTCGATGCGGTCACTCCGCACGATGCAACGACGGTCGCCTACCCGTTCGGCGAGCGCCTGCGCTTCGACCCGCACGACCTCGGTGGCAGCAGTAGCGGCGAGTTCGTCGGCATCCGGACCGAACGTCGCGGTGAACGCATGGGGCATGACGTGGGGACCGAGGACCTCGGTGACGCCCGTGCGGTAGTTGCGGGCCCAGCGATCGGAATGGAATCCGGCCGCGGTGCCCGCGAGTGCGCCGCAGAGCTCGGTGGCGATCGCGTCGGGGAGCACACGCAGCGCACCCGGATCGCAGAACGGGGTATGGGTGAAATGCGAGATTCGGACGTCGGGGCGCAGCGCACGCAGCTGGGCCGGCACCAGGCAGAGCTGCAGGTCCTGGACCAACACCGTGTCGTCGGGCCCGGCCGTCCGCGCGATCGCCTCGGCGAAGGCCTGGTTGATCGCCCGGTAGGCGTCCCATGCGTCGTGGAGATCGCGGTCGAACCCGGGTTGGCGCGGGAGATCGAACAATCCGTGGAACAGGAACCACAGGATGCGGTTCGAGATCACGTCGTAGTGGAGGCGATGCGTCTCCGGGTCGAGCGCGAGGAGTTCGACCGCCGAGGTCGACGACGCGACCCCCGACGCGACCGCGGCCCGGTCGTCGTCACTGATCGCCGCCGCGATCCAGTGCACATCGTCGCGTCCGGCAACGAGTGGGCCGAGCGCGCTGACCACGCCGCCGGCACCCCGCCGTTCGCTGAACGTGCCGTCGGTCTCGCGTCGGAAGCTCACCGGTCCCCGGTGCGAGACGACGATCATGCTCAGGCGGACAGTTCGGTGAAGAGGTTGATCCAGTCCTCGAGCTCGCGGGTCGACAAGAAGTTCTGGCGCACGTGCTCTCGACCCGAGATGCCCATCGCGTCGGCGCGCTCGGGCGCCTCGAGCAGCTCGATGCTGCGGCGGGCGCATTCCTCCACCGAGTCGACGAGGTACCCGTTCTCCCCGTCTTCGATCTGAAGAGTGATCCCGCCGGCCCGGCCACCGATGACCGGCCGGCCCTTCCAGAGGCCCTCGCTCACGGTGAGCCCGAAGCCCTCCCGCAACGACTTCTGGATCACGACGTCGGCCGCGCGCTGGAACGCATTGATCTGCACGTTGCCGACCTGCTGGATGTTGGAGAGCAGGTGGATGTTGCGGTCGCCTTCGCGGGCGGCGTCGACCTCCTCCCACACCTGGAATCCCTCGGGGTCGTCGGTGGCCATCGAACCGGCGAGGACCAACTGCACGTCGGGGACCTGCTCGCGCACCAGGCGGTACGCGTCGATCACGCCGAGCGGGTCCTTCCACGGGTCGTACCGACTCACCTGGCAGAGCATCGGACGATCGGGATCGATCCCGTACTGCTTCACGATCTCGCGCATGAACGGCGCGGGCAGGTCGAGGTTCTTCACCGACAGCGGATCGATGCACGGCGGCGCCTTGACGATGCGGTCCATGCTCAACGACGGCGGCACGAACTCGGGCATGGTCCACACCGACGCGTCGTACTGCTCCACGTAGGGCCGGAAGAACTCCCAGACGTCGGGGTTCGCCGCAGTGAGGTCGATATGGCAGCGCCATACCCACTTCGTGTCGGGACCGTTCACGGGGGACGAACCGGCGAGGCCGAGGATCGCAGCCGGTTGCGGGTCGTGGATGACGACGTAGTCGAACTCGCCTTCGAGGAGCAATGCGTTGTCGAGGACCTTCTCGAGGTAGACGCGTTGCATTGCCGCGGTCCACTCGATGGCTGCGCCTTGCAGCGCGTTGTGGACGTTCTTGGTGATCGCAAAGAACTCGTCGCTGCCGTGAATCACCTGCCACTCGGCCTCGATGCCCAGATCGCGGAGGAGCGGGACGTGGGTGGCCAGGAGCTCGGCCACGCCACCGCCGTACGCCGTGGCATTGACGTGCAGGATGCGCGCACCCCGGAGCGGTTCGGCAGCCGCCCGGATCCGGTCGACGGCGTCGGCGCCGGCGACCTCGGCGTAGTCCGCCAACGACTTTTCCAACAACGGGACGCGTTCGAGCACGAGAATCCTCAACGGGGACGGGGGCTGGGCCAATCTATCGGTGATGATCGGCTCGGCAGTTGCTTGCCCTGACAAGTTTCGCGGCACCCTCTCGGGGGCCGAGGCGGCCGCCGCGATCGCACGCGGCCTGCGATCCGCCGGAATCGAGGATGTGGTCGAACTCCCGCTGGCCGACGGCGGGGAGGGCACCCTCGACGTCATCCTCGCGTCACGGGGTGGTTCGCGGCGCCACACGACGGTGACCGGGCCCCTCGGCGACCCGGTCGACGCCGAATGGGCGATCCTCGGTGACGGCACCGCGATCGTGGAGATGGCGCGCGCGAGTGGGCACGGCCTGGTGGCGATCGAGCGGCGCGATCCGCTCGGCGCGAGCACCCGCGGCACCGGCGAGCTGATCGCCGCCGCGATCCGCGCCGGCGCGGCCCGCGTCGTCGTCGGGGTCGGCGGCAGCGCGACCACCGACGGTGGACTCGCGGCAGTGCAAGCGCTCGACTGGTCGTTCGGGGCGGTGCCGGTCACCGTCGCATGCGACGTCCGCACCGGGTTCCTCGACGCGGCGACCATCTTCGGCCCCCAGAAGGGTGCGTCGCCGGCCCAGGTCGGGTTGCTCACCCGGCGCTTGGATCAGCTCGCCGGCGTGTATCTCGATCGGGTCGGTGTCGACGTCACCGGCTTGGAGGGCGCGGGTGCGGCCGGCGGTCTCGCCGGGGGACTGGCTGCGATCGGTGCGACGATCGAGCCGGGGTTCGACGTGGTCGCCGAGGTCGTCGGCCTCGAGGCTGCGTTGGAGCGCAGCTCGCTCGTCGTCACCGGTGAAGGCAAGCTCGATCGCACCAGCTTCGACGGGAAGGTCGTCGGCGGAGTCCTCGATATCGCCGCCGACATCGGCGTCGTCCGTCGAGCGGTGATCGCGGGCCAGATCACGGACGAGGCGCGCGAGGAACTGTCGGTGCTCGGCGAGGTGGAGGCGTTGGCCTTGACCGACCGGGTCTGGCAGGCGGGCGAGGCATTCGCCCGCGCCGCCCTCCTCGTGGAGGAGGCGGCGGTGGAGATCGCGCGCGCTGGATAGGTCGGTCGACGCGTGCTAGCTGCCGACGCCGAGCCCGAACTTCTCGCGGTAGGCCGGGATCGTCCGCATCGGTGGCCGCTCCCGCACCTCGACGTCGACGACGTCGGGTTCGAACGCCTCGGTGAACCGAGTCAGCGTGACCGGAGCGCGATCGGTGGTGGGGTCGACGAGGCCGGCGCGGCGGAGCGCGGTGACGAGGATGGCAGTCGCCTGCGGGCCAAGGTCCTCGAGGGGTCGATTGCGGTGTTCGCGCACGCCGAGGTCGACCTGCGCCGTCGCGCCGAGTCCGACTGCTCTCACGATGTCGACGAGCAAGCCGATCTCCACCCCCCAACCCTCGACGAACGGCACCGACTCGAGCAACGACCGTCGTCCGGCGTATTCGCCCGACAGCGGCTGGATGAATCCGGCCAGCTCGGGGAACAACACCGAGAGCGTGGGACGGGCCACGAGCTCGGTGACCCGTCCGCCGCCCGATGGCTCCCCGTGCAACGGTCGGCGGTAATAGCCCTTGACGAACGCGATCTCGTCGTCGGTGACCAGTGGGCCGACCAAGCCGGTGATGAAGTGGTGGCCGAAGTTACGGATGTCGGCGTCCACCCAGCAGACGATGTCGCCGGTGGTCGCGTGGAGCGACTTCCACATCGCGTTGCCCTTACCGCTCCCCGATCCCGCCTCCGGTAGCACGTCGTCGACGGCGATCACGCGGGCACCCTCCCACGCCGCCACGTCGGGGGTGGAGTCGAGTGAGCCGTCGTCGATCACCACGACCTCGTCCACCAGGGGGACGGTCTCCATCAAGGTCCGGCGGACGGTGGCGACGATGTGGCCGACCGTGGGTTCCTCGTCGCGGGCCGGCAGGCAGACCGAGATCGTGAGGCCCCGCTCCTGCTTCCGGCGGAGCAGGTCGACCACGTCGAAATCCTCGGAACACAGCGGAACCGGGAGGAGGGCGGGGGGAGTCGCCACGAGAGGGCATCGTAGAGGCTGCCGTCCGGCCGTCCGGCCGTCGGGCTCCGGCGGAGCC
>JBDUBS010000042.1:0-8707 GCA_040003875.1 Acidimicrobiia bacterium
GATCGTTCGTGGCATTGCAGTTCGCGATCTCGGTCTTGGTGGCCGCGTGCGGCCTCGTCGCGCTGCGCAGGCGAGGCCGCGCCCTCCTCCCGATCCTGGCGCCGGTGGCGACGGTCGCGATCATGACGATCGTCGGGTATGGGTCCTTCCGCTTCCGAGCCGGGGTCGACGCGGTCATGCCGATACTCGTCGGGGTCGGCGCGGTTGCCGTGTGGGATCGGTGGAGGAGCCGGACCCGAGCCGCGTCGGGTATCGTCGTCGCCACAAGCCGTTGACCTCGAGCGGGAGAGTCCCTTCACCGGGACGCCGAAGGAGCAACCTCCCCGGAATCTCTCAGGCTCACGAACCGCCCGGGGAAGGCAACTCTGGAGAGTAGGGACCGCGAGGTTCCTCACCGACGGGGAAAGCCCGAGACCCGGGTGAATCTCTCAGGTTCCACGACAGAGGGGGAGTGGCCGCAACCGCGGTTTCCCACTCACGTGCGAAGGGACCAGTCATGGCGGAGTCACCCCGATCGGCGTTCGTCGACCGACACATCGGTCCCGATGACGACGATCAGGCCACGATGCTCACCGCGCTCGGCTACGCGTCGCTCGACGCGCTTTCCGACGCGGCGGTGCCGACCGGGATCCGACGCGCCGGAGCGATGCGCCTTCCCGACGCGATGTCCGAGGTCGAGGCGATTACGGCGTTGCGGAGGCTGGCGGATCAGAACGTGGTGACGACCTCGCTCATCGGCATGGGGTACGCCGACACGATCACGCCGGCGGTCATCCGGCGCAACGTGCTCGAGAACCCGGCCTGGTACACGGCGTACACCCCATACCAACCCGAGATCTCCCAAGGTCGGCTCGAGGCGTTGCTCGATTTCCAAACCATGGTCGCCGACCTCACCGGAATGGACCTCGCCAACGCATCGCTGCTCGACGAGGCGACCGCCGCCGCCGAGGCGATGGCGATGTGTCGTCGACTCGCGCCCAAGGGTGGCGACGCGTTCTTCGTGGATGCCGATTGCCATCCGCAGACGATCGCGGTGGTGAAGGGACGGGCCGAGCCGATCGGGATCGACATCGTCGTGGGCGATCCGGAACGGGACCTCCTGGGTGCGCCGGTCTTCGGAGTCCTCCTGCAGTATCCGGGGAGCAGCGGCGTACTCCGTGACTTCGCCGGTGTCATTGCGCAGGCCCATGAGGCCGGTGCCCTGGTGGCGGTCGCGAGCGACCTGCTCGCGCTCACGGTGCTTCGGACTCCCGGCGCGATCGGGGCCGACCTGGTCGTCGGCTCGGCGCAACGCTTCGGAGTCCCGCTCGGCTACGGCGGTCCCCACGCCGGGTTCATCGCGGTCCGTGACGCGCACAAGCGGACGCTGCCGGGACGGTTGGTCGGGATGTCGGTCGATGCCCATGGTCGCCCGGCGCTGCGGCTTGCGCTCCAGACACGCGAGCAGCACATCCGGCGAGAGAAGGCCACGAGCAACATCTGCACCGCCCAGGTACTGCTCGCGGTGATCGCCGGGCTCTACGCCGTCTACCACGGACCCGAGGGGTTGCGGGCCATCGACACCCGGGTCCAGCGGCTGACGACCTCGCTGGCGCATGCATTGCGCGCCGGGGGAGTGGAGGTGGTGAACGACTCCTGGTTCGACACGCTCACCGTGCGGGTGGCCGGAGGCGCGGTCGTCGTCGGGGGTGCGGCGCGCAACTCCGGCATCAACCTGCGCGTCGTCGACGCGGACACGCTCGGCATTTCGCTCGACGAGACGTCGACCGCCGACGTCGTCGCGCAGGTGTGTGCCGCATTCGGGGTCGACGTGCCGGCAGGGGAGGGGGACCTCACGATTCCCGACGCCTTGGTCCGCACCGACGAGTACCTCACCCACGAGGTGTTCCATCGGTACCGGTCGGAGACCGAGATGCTGCGCTACCTGCGCCGGCTCGCCGATCGTGACCTCGCGCTCGACCGCACGATGATTCCGCTCGGTTCGTGCACCATGAAACTGAACGCGACGACAGAGATGGAACCCATCACGTGGCCGGAGTTCGGCGCTCTCCACCCCTACGCGCCGATTGCACAGGCCGCGGGTTACACCGAGATGGTCGCGGACCTCGAGCGTTGGTTGTGCGAGATCACCGGCTACGACGCCGTGTCGTTGCAGCCGAACGCAGGGTCACAGGGCGAACTCGCCGGCCTGCTCGCGATCCGGTCGTACCACCGGAGCCGGGGCGAGCACGGACGCGTGGTGTGTCTGATCCCGGCGTCGGCGCACGGGACCAACGCCGCGAGTGCGGTGATGGCGGGGATGCGGGTCGTGGTCGTCGCTACGGACGCCGACGGCAACATCGATCTCGCCGATCTCAAGCAGAAGGCCACCGCCAACGCGGCGGTGCTCGGCGCGCTGATGGTGACCTACCCGTCCACCCACGGCGTGTTCGAGACCTCGATCGGGCAGGTCTGTGATCTCGTCCACGAGTGTGGCGGCCAGGTCTACGTGGACGGCGCCAACCTCAACGCTCTGGTCGGTCTCGCCGCACCGGGGGAGTTCGGTGCTGACGTGTCCCATCTCAATCTGCACAAAACGTTCTGCATCCCCCACGGTGGCGGAGGTCCGGGCGTCGGGCCGGTCGCAGTGAAGGCGCACCTGGCGGGGTACCTGCCCGGCCATCCGCTCGACCCCGACGCGGTGGTGCCGGCCGTGGCGGCGGCGCCGTTCGGATCGGCCGGCATCCTGCCGATTCCGTGGGCCTACGTGGCGATGATGGGCGCCGACGGACTGCGCCGGGCCACGCAGGTGGCGATCCTCTCCGCGAACTACCTCGCCCTGCGGCTTGCACCCCATTTCCCGGTGCTCTACACGGGTCCCGGGGGACTGGTCGCCCACGAGTGCATCCTCGACCTGCGTCCCTTGACCGAGCGCACGGGCGTCACCGCCGAGGACGTGGCGAAGCGACTCATCGACTACGGCTTCCACGCACCGACGTTGAGCTTCCCGGTCGCGGGCACGCTGATGGTCGAGCCGACCGAGTCGGAAGCGCTCGAGGAACTCGAGCGATTCTGTGAGGCAATGATCGCGATCCGCGAGGAGATCGCGCGTGTCGAACGGGGGGAGTGGACCCACGACGCCAGTCCGCTCGCCGCAGCCCCGCACACCGCTGAGGACGTCGCCACGGACAGCTGGCACCACGAATACTCCCGGGATCTCGCCGCGTACCCGATTGCTGCGCTGCGGGGGTCCAAGTACTGGCCGCCGGTGAGCCGGATCGACGGCGTCTACGGCGATCGCAACGTGGTGTGCTCGTGCGCGCCAGTTTCCGACTACGCGGAGTCGTAGGCTCCGACCATGACGACGCGTGTCCGGACCCGAGAATGGTCCAGCACCGACTACTACGCCGTGCTCGGCGTGGGGATGACCGCGTCGCCGGCTCAGATCGATGCCCGGTATCGCCAGTTGGCCAAGGCACTCCACCCGGACCGCAATGCCGATTTGCTCGACCAGGAGCGCTTCAAGCAAATCAGCGCCGCCTATTCGGCGCTCAAGGATCACAACACCCGTCACGCGTACGACGAGTTCCGGGCCCGAGTCGATGCCGGGACCCTCTACGAGCCGGCATCCGAAGTCAGCCGGCCCGAGTCCGTCGACCACCTTGCGCCCTCCCGGAGACCGCGGAGCCGGGCGCCGATGGCCTCGTGGCTGCGCCGGACGATCGCCATCGTCCTCGTGGTCATGGGGCTCGCCGCCGGGATCTGGGCGGCCTTCGGCGAGCTGCCGGCACCGACGAATGCCGACACGCCGATCGCGGTGCAGATCACGCTCGCCATCGTGGCGCTCAAGTTCGTGGTGTCCGCCGCTGCGGTCAACTGGTACCCCCAGCTCCGCGCCCGCTGGCACCGCTGAACCCCCCAGCGTCACGCAATGTCCCCCGGACAACTCCCGAGCGCTTGTCACTTTGGAGACGCTCAGCGTCCTCAAGCTGACAAACGCGGCGGTGATCACGGCCACCCGGGCGTCGCGTCACCCTCGGAGGTGCGGCTCAGTGACGCCGAAGTGCGGGGGGAGGGTCACCGAAACGGCCTGGTGCCAGCCCTTTCTCTCTTACTTGACATAACGAGGATTATGGGCACCCCGCAGGGGTGCCCATAATCCGGTCGGGTTGATGGTCGGCGGCGGCTCGGCGGCCGTCTTGAGCGGGCTCCGACGACTGTCGAGAACAGCCGCCCTCGGCCTTCGCCCATCACCCGACCAGCTTCTGAGGTCAGGGCTCCCTAGCCGGGCGGTCTACAGGTCCGTGTGCATGACGAGGCGGCGGGCTTTGAAACCGGCGGCTTCGAAGAAGTTCTTGGCCTGTCGGTCGCCGGGCAAGGCGGTGGCGTCGATGCCGGTGCAGCCGGATTCCCGGCACCAGGTGACGAGGGCGGCCAGGAGGGTCTCACCGAGGCCGACGGCGCGGGCGGGTTCGTCGACGAACAGTTCGTCGATCACGCCCAGGGTGCCCTCACCTCGTGTGATCGGCTCGAGGTGGGCCAGGCCGTACGCCAGGACATGGCCGTCGAGGGTGCCGACGAGCGTGGCGAGCATCGGGTCGGTCGCGTGGACGGTCAGTGCCGTCACCGTGAGGGGGGCCAGGGCGTCGTGGGCGGCCCAGAGCGGTCCGCCGCGCTGGGCGGTCATGTCGTCACGGAGTTGGCCGGCCAGGGCGATGATCTGCGGGAGATCGTCGGCAGTGGCCGGCCGGGCGGCCTCCTCGGGTGCGCTGGTCACGGTCAGCGACTGAGTTGGGTGATCTTGCCGAGGATCGTCGTCCGAGCCCGGTGCGCGGCCTCGTAGGCCTGCACGGCGAGTAGATCGGGGCGGGCGAGCCCGGTGAGCCGGTCGATCACCTGCGTGGCCGACAACAAGTCGTAGTCCGGGATCGCGAGCGCGCCGGGTGCGGACGCCCGCGCCGTTTGGTTGGGTGTCGGGGTGGCACGCGTGGAGTCCGGCGTCGACCTCATCGGCGGAGCGCCCGTCGGTGTCACCGCGGGCGCGGTGGTCGCCGCGATTCCCGCGATCGTGTCCTCGGCCCGCTTGCGTACGGTGCCGGCGGCGGCTTCGGCCTGACGCTTGACCTCCGGTCCTCCGTACTTCACCGCCATCTGGCCGATGGTCTTGTACTGACCGGCCTGGGTCTCGGCCGTCTTGCGCCGTTGGGTGACCTCGGTCTGGCCCCGAGCCACGAACATCTTCATGAAGGTCGGCACCGTGTCCTTCGCGAACATCGCGAGGCCGATCGGCGCGTAGACGAACAGTTCGACGGCGCGTTCCAGCGGATTCTCGTTCTCGGCCATCACGTCCCTTCCGATTGTTGCGGGATACTACGGCGGCGAGTCAACGCCAGGCCGAGTGCGGCGACGGTGGTCGCTGCACTCCCCCATTCGACCCAATCGCCCCAGCGGACATACGGGGTGTTACCCCGCATCGTGGTGATCGACCCGCTGACGATTGTGTTCTTGAACAGCTGGGTGGTGCGGTGGACCACCCCCTCGGCGTCGATGACCGCGGTGATTCCCGAGACCGATGCGTGCAGGACCGGTCGCCCGATCGCCGCGGCGCTCATCTGGCTCAACGCGACGTGTTGTTCGGCGTTGGCCGACCGCCGGTACGACCGGTTGTTGGTGGTGACGACGACGGCCTCGGCGCCGGCGGCCGCGTTCTGGCGCATCAGCGGACCGAAGGCGCTCTCGAAGCAGATGACGCTACCGATGCGATGACCGGCGACGGTTTCGATGCCGAGCTCGTGACCGTGGGTGAAGTCGTGCGGGATCTGTTGGAGCGCGCCGATGAAGCTCAGTGAATCGCGCCACGGCACGAACTCGCCGAACGGGACGAGGTGACGTTTTGCGTAGGTGCCCACGAGTCGCCCGTCGGGGGCGTACAGGCGGTTCGCGTTGAAGGCCTTCCCCGGCTCGGTCTGCTCGTCGATGACGTTCGCCATTACGTACGTGTGGTGCAGGCGGGCGATCTGCTCGATCTCGGCGCGCAGCGACGGGTCGGTCTCCGGATCGGTGGCGAGCGCAGACTCGGGGAACACCACGATGTCGTAGCGGCCGCGCAGACTGCGCGCGAGCGCGAGGTGAGAACGCGTGAGGTACTCGGAGTTCAGCTCGGATTGCGTGAGGTAGCGGTTCTTGTCGTTGCCTTGAAGGAGCGCGAACCGCAAGTGTCCGGTCGGGTGTACGTCGTAGCGCGTCACGGTCGCCGCTACGGCCACGGCGACGACGGCCGCGAGTCCGACGACGGCGCGTACCAACGCGGCGCGGCCAGAGCGAAACGCGATTGCGATATCGGCCACGAAGCCGTTCACCGCGACCACGAAGAACGTGGCAAGTGGAACTCCGCCCCAACTCGCGAGCGCGTGGCCGACGTCGTTGCTGTGTTGGGAGACGCCGACCTGCCCCCATGCGAGCCCGCCGAGCGGCCAGCGCGTACGCACGGCCTCGGCGACGACCCAGATCGCGGCCACGAGGATCGGCGAACGGATGCCGCGCCGAGCGAAGGCGCTCACCGCGGCGCCGGCCGCCGCCCAGTACGCGGCCTGCAACGCGACGAGCGGCACGATCGCGACCGCCCCGAAGTACCAGGTCCAGGAGAGGTGGATCCCGAAGAAGGTCAGGCCGGCGACGAACCCGAGCGCGGCGCCGCGTCGGGCGGTCGTGTCGCGCCACAGCCAGAGGAGTGGAACCAGGGCGACGAAGGCCAGCGGTCCGAGATCAGGTCCGGGAAAAGCCAGGGCGAGCAGCAGCCCGGAGGCGGCCGCGACTGCGAGTTGGCCGAGGCGGGAGGCGCCCGATTTCGGCGCCGAGGTCATTCGCAGTCTCGGCAGAGGTCTTTTTCGCCCTTGGCGAGTTGGCTCAGTGGTTTGACGAGGAAGCACGATCGGCAGAGGAACTCGTCGTCACGCCGAGGCACGATCTTGCCGGTGCCCTCAGCGGGGTTGTCCGGCTCGTCGTCGTCCTCGAGGTCCGCTTCTTCTTCGTCGATGCGCTCGGCCGCGGTCCGCTCGGCGAGAAGCACGTCGAGCGGCTCCTCGACGTCGTCCGGGTGGAGTTCTTCCTCGAGATCGAGGTTCTCGTCGTCGTCATCATCGTCAGTGCTGTCACCTTCGGTGACCACCGGCACATCACCGGCCGCGGGTTCGGTGATGAGCGCGTCGATGTCGACATCTTCCTCGGTATCGTCCGCGGCCGCGTCGACGTCATCGAGCACGAGGTCGCTGTCGTCGGCCTCCTCTTCGAGGTCCAACTCTTCTGCTTCGATCTCTTCGTCCGCCATCTACGCTCTCTCGAAAGCCGGGCCGGGGCCCGTGAGGGCGCGCACTATACCGCTGGGTCCCGCGCCTGCCCGGGCATTACCTACGAAAAAAAACGGCGAAGCCCAAGAGACCGTTGGGGCCACTGTCTCGACCTCCGGCTCGCGCCGAGGACCGATGACAGAGTTCTCTACTAGGACTCCTGGACTCCGCCAACGGCACGCGTCTCCTTCCCACGGATGGGAAGAACCACGACCGACGAGTGCCGTTCGGGTGGAGTCAGTCAGATCGGGAGGGGTCGTGTCAAGGCGGAGCAGTCACGACCTCGACCCTCTGACCTGCGGCGCGCCGCGTCGAACCTGGTCACGGCGGTGCACATTTTTCTTGCCTCCGTCGCGCTTGCGCGCGCAGCGTCACGAAAGCGTGGAGCGACGGGCGGCCGCAGCACGCTCCGACGCCAGCCGTTCGAGTTCGTAGACCTGGTGGTCGGCGTAGCTCATCGCCGCGGCGATCGCCCGGTGACCGGCCTGCTCCCCGATCAACCGGTGCATCTCCTGCGCGACGACGCGGTACGACGGGTGGCCCTGAGGCGTGGTGCGGAGTTCGATGAGGTGCATCGCCTCGCGCGCGTTCATCTGCATCACGTACCGCAGCCGGTACGCGAGCGACACGGCGTACGAAGCCTGTTCCGGGAACCGGAATGCCATCGCGCCGTACAGTGCGGCCGAGATGTCCATCGCCTTGACGTAGGCGGCATCCTCGCCGGCCTCGCTCACGGGCTCGGGCACCTCGTACCCATGCGCCGGTGAAAGCTGTTGCCACTCGATGGTCAGCATGCGATGACGCTGGAGGTCACGGAACGCCCCGTAGTCGGCCAGTACGTCGAACCGGTAGTCCGTGCGTTCGAAGGCCCGGCCCGGCTTGTGTCGGCGATTGGCCCGCTCCCCCACGTACGCCCGGAGGATCGACACCCGCTCGTCGGTCGTGAGGGTGCGGACCCGCGCCAGGATTTGGTCCTCGGGCAGGTTGCTGCGGGAGTAGACGATCGCGGCGAGCACCTTGTCTTCGCCTTCGGGATCGAAGTCGACGAGCGTCACCGCCGGCGCGGGTTCGGGGTCGATCCGTCCGAAGATCCGGTGGACCACGTCGTCGGTGTGGGCGCGGGTGTCGGCCAGGTATTGGGTCCACGCTCCCCCACGCTCGGGTCGGTCGACGCGCGTGAGGAACGACGGCACGACCTTGCGCAACTCGACGAGCATCAGGTCGGCGTAGCGACGCGCTTCGGGCAACGGATGGGCGCGCATGCGCAGCAGCAATGCTTCGTATCCCTGACCGGTTCCGTAGATGCCGACGTTCGAGAGCGTCGCCGCGGGCAGGATGCCGCGCACCGCGTCGCACGCCTTGGCCTTGATCGTCTGCTTGTA
>JBDUBS010000698.1:0-2589 GCA_040003875.1 Acidimicrobiia bacterium
CGCTGGTGGGTCCGGCCGGGTTCGCGTATCCGTAGCCCGAGTACTCGATGAGCGTCGGGTACGGCGGCGCGAAAGCGGGACCGTTCGGGATCGGAGTGCCGGGCGGGAGACCGGGCTCGCCCGCAGGGCTCGTCGGCGGGTGGACATTGATCGCCAACTGCGTACCGTCACGCGTCGTGAGGTACGTGTACCCGTTGCTCGGGATCGACTGGTTGTAGATGTTCTTGTTCCACTGCGCGGGCGCCTCGCCGTGAACGGTGACCGGCCCCGACTGCGCGCCATCGGACACGCGGCGGACGTGGTACCCGGTGCCCGGCGTGACGTTGCGGAACAGCAACCCACCAAGCGCATCGACGTCCCGAGTGGCGACGGTCGCACCGGCGCGGTCGACGAGCGCCATCGACGTGGAGGGAGCGAGACCGGTGGCGTAGACCTGGCGCGCACTGCCGGTGGCGGTGAAAGCCGGAGGGGTCGCGGCCGACGCTTCGACCGAGGTCAGTGCCCCGACCATGAGCGCGGCGCAGATCACCGCCCCGAATCCTCGCATCCATCCCCGCTGCGTCGATCGCGTGTTCGACATCCGTCCCCCACTCTCCTGGACGTCCGATCGCGTCCGGCCTGTCCTTCCAACGACATCCGGCGGCGAGCATCAACGTCCGAGCCCCCCGGCGACCAGGGCCCGGGTACCCCGATCGATCGGGGTCTAAACGGCGTTGATCGCGCTCGACCGCCCGCCGACCGTGCTGCTCCACCCACCGAAGGAGATCGGAGATCCTCGTACGATCACTCCCGACCGCGACCGTGGGAGATTGCACCATGGCGATGAAATCCTCCGAGACCGACTATCTCGTCGTCGGCGCGGGCGCCACGGGCATGGCGTTCACCGATGCGCTGATCGACCACGCCGACGTGCACGTCACGCTGGTCGACCGTCGCCACGCCACGAGCGGCCACTGGAACGATGCGTACCCGTTCGTCCAGCTCCATCAGGCGTCGCAGTTCTATGGCGTCGCGTCCACAGTGCTCGGTACCGGCGCCATCCAGGCGGGCGGCCCCGAGGTCGGCCTCAGTGAGCGAGCCCGACAATCGGAGATCCGGGCGTACTACGACGACATCCTTCATCGTCGCTTCCTCGGCTCCGGCCGGGTCAGCTTCCTCGGCGGTTGCGAGTACCACACCGACGGCACCGACCATCTCGTGACCTCGCTCGTATCGGGAGAGACGGTGAAGGTCGACGTGCGCCGCCGAGTGGTCGATGCCACCTACCTCGCGCCGACGATCGCCGCCACCACACCCGCGCCGTTCGCGGTCGCCGACGGCGTCCCCGTCATCCCGATCAACGACCTCGCCACGCTCGGGGCGGCGGCGGGTGCCTACGTGATCGTCGGTGCCGGCAAGACGGCCACCGACGGCATCGTGTGGTTGCTGAACCACGGTGTCGCGCCCGACCGCATCACATGGGTCCGGCCTCGTGACCCGTGGATGTTGAACCGCGCGGTCGTGCAGCCCGACCCGGTCGTGGGTTTCGGCCTCACCGCCGACACGATGACCGCCGCGGCCGGCGCCGAAGCGCTCGACGATTTCTTCCTGCGCCTCGAGGCCGTCGGCGTCATGTTGCGCATCGACCAGCGCGTCGTTCCCACGATGGCCAAGGCGCCGACGCTCGGCACCTGGGAACTCGATCTGCTCCGGAGCATCGAGCACGTCGTGCGGCTCGGCCACATCCGGGAGGTGACCCGCACCGAGGTCGGGTGCGTCGACGGTTCGATCCCGCTCGCGCCGGGTTAGCTCATCGTGCATTGCGCCGCGTCGGGGCTCGCCTACCCGCCGATGGTTCCGCTCTGGAACACCGACATGATCCGACTCCAGACGATCCGCGCCGGGTTCCCGTGCTTCGGCGCGGCGCTCGCCGGGTACGTGGAGGCGACCCGCGACGACGATCGGGAGCGCAACCGGTTGTGCCCGCCCAACGTCCTCCCCGACACCTTGGCCAGCTGGGCGCGGATGCAGGTGCGGGGGGCAAGGGCGACGCGCAGTTTTGGCGCCGAACCGGACATCGCAGAATGGGCCAACGGATGCGCGCTGAATCCGGCGCGGATCGAACCGGGCCGGCAGGACGATCCCGCGGTCCGGGCCGCGACTGCGCGCGTGGCCGCCGTCGCGGAACCGGGTCTGGCCGCACTCGCTGCCCTCGCCGGCAATCAGTAGCGGCGTCAGCCCGGGCGAGGTCGGCGGCGATGACCGCGGGATCGGCCTGGTGCATCCACGCCGTACGCTGAGCGCGATGGCGCTCTTTCATCTGGCAACCATCACCCCGACCAAGGAACAACTCATCGCCGACTGGGCACCGACCCAATCGTGGGGTCCTCCCGCCGGTGCCCCGGTCTCCGTGATCGGCGGCTACCGCTTCGACGATCCGGGCGGTCGCGTCGGGATGGAGACGTTCCTCGTCACGGCCGGCGACACGCTGCTGCACGTCCCGCTCACGTATCGAGACGAACCGCTCGACGGGGCGGGCGCCGCGCTCATCACCGAGATGGAGCACTCCGTGCTCGGTACCCGGTGGGTCTACGACGGGATCCGCGATCC
>JBDUBS010000087.1:0-2585 GCA_040003875.1 Acidimicrobiia bacterium
ACCGTTGCGCGAGGTCGAGTACGTCGGAGGCGTCGCACTCTTCGGCATGTTCAAGCTCACGATGGGTGTCGGCGTCGTCGCCCTCGGTGCCTTGGTCTTCTATTCGTTCGACGTCTCGACGCTGGGATTCGGCCTCGTTCCCATCGCCGGCATCCTGTTGCTCGTCGGATGGACGATTGCGCTGTTCGTGATCGGCGTCGTGCTGCGGTTCGGCGCCGGCGCGGAAGCTCTGGCCTGGGGCGTGATGTTCGTGGTGATGCCGCTCTCGGGCATCTTCTATCCGATCGATTCGCTCCCGACCGTGTTGCAGCCGGTTGCCCAGGCGCTGCCCACGACCCACGCCTTCGCTGCGTTGCGCGGCCTGGTCGACGGGCACTCCCTCGCCTGGAGCCAACTCGGTATCGCCGCCGCCGAGACTGCGGTGCTCGCCGTGCTCGCGTGCTGGTTCCTCGTGCGCATGCTCCGCGTGTTCCGCCGCCGCGGATTGATCACTCGCTTCACGTAATTTCGGCCTGTCCGCTCACACTGCTTTATGGCCCGTCCGCTCACACTCCTGATGGGTGGTGCTGGCGTGGGTTCGCTCCCGGGCTGCTCGCTCCGCTCGTCCTGCTCGCTCGTCCTGCTCGCTCGTTCGCGCGGCTATATGGCGTCTGGTTCTCTGACTCGTCTTCGTTCGTGATTGCTCCCGAGCGGAGCTTGCGGAGCGAGCCGCGAGGTAGCGACCCCACGGCACGCATGACCGATAGGAGTGGGAGCGAACGAGCCATCAAGGAGGTCAAGCGGAGGGCCAGGAATGGCGGAGAGCGCTTAGGGTCACGCGATGACGACACTTCGTTTTGGGACGTTGGGCGCGGCGCGGATCACGCCGCCGGCGTTGCTCAAGCCGGCGCGGGTGGTCGATGGGGTCGAGGTGGTGGCGGTGGCCGCACGCGACCGCGTCCGGGCCCAGAAGTTCGCCACGAAACACCGCATCCCGCGTGTCGTCGACTCGTACGAGGCCTTGATCGCCGACCCTGAGATCGACGCGATCTACAACCCGCTGCCCAACGGGCTGCACGGCGTGTGGACCAAGGTGGCATTGGCGGCGGGCAAGCACGTGTTGTGCGAAAAGCCGTTCACCGCGAATGCCGAAGAGGCACGCGACGTCGCGGCGGCCGCCGAGGCGAGTGGGCTCGTGGTCATGGAGGCGTTCCACTATCGCTACCACCCCGTCGCGCAACGGATGGTCGACATTGTTCGCAGTGGCGAAATCGGCACGCTTCGCCACGTCGAGAGCTCGATGTGCATCCCGCTGCCGTTGCCGAAGGACATCCGCTATCGACTCGACCTCGCGGGCGGCGCCACGATGGACACCGGTTGCTACGCCGTCCACATGAACCGCCTCGTGGCCGGCACCGAGCCCGAGGTGGTCTCGGCCACCGCGCGGCTCGCCCGACCCGGCGTCGACCGGTGGATGCAGGCGCAGCTCCGATATCCGGACGGCGTCACCGGGACCATGACCACGGCCCTGTGGTCGAGTACGCCACTCAAGGTGTCAGTGCGCGCCGTGGGCGACCTCGGCGAGCTAAGGGGCCTAGCGGATAGGGCGTGAGTCTGGGCTCCAGCGGTCGCGCCAGTCGATGAGTTTCGCGGTGACGAGTAGCGCGGTGACGAGGCAGAGTTGCGCGTGTCGGTGGTGGGTGGTCCGGTCGGTGTTGCGGCGGAGTTGCCCGTAGTTCGACAGCCACGAGTTGGTTCCCTCGACGACCCACCGCAACCCGAGGCGCAGCGGCTGCTTCGTGGGAATGCTGCCGCGCCGCTTGCGGCGTTGGATATTGAGGTCCTTGAGGCCGAGACCGGCGAGCTGCGCGCGGGTCTTGGGGTAGTCGTAGCCGCGGTCGAGGTGCATGGTCTCGATGTCGTCGAGTAGTCCGGCGCGTGCGACGTCGAGCAAGGTCGGCTCGAGCAGTTTGAGGTCGTTGCGGTTGGCGCCGTCGATCGCCCAGCCGACCGGGATGCCGTTCGCGTCGACAGCGACGGACCACTTCCACCCGAGTTTGGCCCGGTCCGTGGGGTTCGGGCCGGTTCCCTCACCACCACACGGGGCCTTGTGGAGTGATCCGTCGAGCGCGACTTCTCGTAGGTCCAAGCTGATGATGCGGTCGTACGCGTGCAACGCGTGGTCGCGGAGCTGGTCGAACACGCCAGCCGCGATCCACTCGTCGCGTCGGGCGCGAAGCGTCGTGTCGGACACCCGACGCTCGAGGATCGCTTCGACGCTGACCCACGAACAGCCTGTGACGAGCCGGATCAGGATCCCCCAGAAACACAGCCGGTCCGCGATGCGCGGCCGGTGACATCCCAGGGGATGTGCGTCGTCGGGTGGCGGAAGCAGCGGTTCGATCGCCGCCCAGATGGCATCTACCACTTCGGGCTCAAGCGCGCGCATGATGACGGGTGCCTCCACTGGTCGTCGTGGGTTGTGTGCACTCGCCATCAAACGCGAGACAACCCGACGACCGGTGGATGGCCACCTACCCGCGCGGCCCCTAAGCCTCGATCCACCGATCGGGTTTGGGTAGCTGGGGTTCTGGTCGTTGTTTGGA
>JBDUBS010000071.1:0-2584 GCA_040003875.1 Acidimicrobiia bacterium
TCGAGCCACGCCATCGTGATGAACGAGAAGCCGTCGTACATCTCTGCGAGTTGCACGTCGGCCGGGATCAGGTCGGTGCGGCCCCAGAGCTGCGCGCCGGCGTCGCGACACGCCATCGTGGTGAGGTCGTCGAACTGGTCCCAACTCGGACGGCCACGCAGCGCAGTGCCGACCGCTTCGACGTGGATCGGCGGCTTGCGGAGGTCGGGAATCGTGTCCACGTGCGAGACGATCATCGCGGTCGCGCCATCACACGGCACGTCGCAGTCGTAGAGCGACAACGGAGTCGAGACCATGCGGACGTTGAGGTAGTCGTCCATCGTCATCGGGTCCGTGTAGATCGCGTTCGGGTTCAGCGCGGCGTTCTTCCGGGCGTTGATCGGGATCTGACCGAGTTGCTCACGGGTCGTCCCGAACTCGTGGAAGTGTCGTTGCGCCATCAATGCGATCCACGGTGCGGCCGACGGTGCTGAGAACGGCAGGGTCCATTCCATGAAGCCGCTGGCCCGGAAACTGCCGCCCCCGCCGCCGCCCGGCATGATCGACGCGCGCCCCTTGGTGCCCTGAGCGCTGCCTTCCCACACGCTGCGGAAGCACAACACGTGGTTGGCGAGACCGGCGGCGACCGCGAGGCACGCGTTGATGACCGAACCGAGTTGGCCCGGCGCTTCGATGCCGCCCGACCACCAGCCGAGTTCGAGGCGCAACGCGTCCTGCACGTCGACCACGCCCGCGCCGCTGAACCCCGGCGGCACGCTCATCGGGCCGGGGTAGGTGGCGACGCCGTCGATGTCCCTGGTGGTGAGCCCGGCATCGGCGATGGCCGCGAGACACGCGTCGAGCGTGAGTTCGAGCGGATCACGGAACAGGCGGCGGCCGATGGCGGATTGGCCCACACCACTGATGACGGTCGACTTCTCGACGAACTTGCTCATCTCATGCTCCCGGCTCGAAGAGCGGGATGTAGATCTCGTCCTCGCCGTCGGTGTGGTGTTCGAACGTGACTCGCATCGGCATGCCGATCGCCAGGTCCTCGAGTGCACAGTTCACGACGTTCGTCGTGAGTCGCAGCCCTTCCTGCTCCGGGAATTCGACGATCGCGATCACGTACGGCAACTCCGGGCCGGGCATCCACGCCTGGTGATTGACGGTGTAGGTGTGCAGCGTCGCCCGACCCGACACCGTGTGCGGCGCGAGGTCCTTCGAGTGACACACCGGACACATCGCAGTCGGCGGATGGTTGTAATAGCCGCACGCGTTGCAGCGCAGGAACCGCAGTTCGCCACGGGCCCCCGCGGTCCAGAACTCGCGGTTCAGGTCGGTGAGCGCGGGCAGGATGCGGAATGGCACGGCGGGTTCGGTGGTCGCGGGTTCGGTGGTCGCGGTCGAGTCGGTCACGTCAGTCGTCCTCCGGTGGTGCGGCGGCGTCGAATCCTTCGCGTGCGATCGGGATGGCCTCGACCGCGGCGAGCATCCCGAACGGGGGCACCGTGAGCATGATCGAACCGAGGATCTCGTCCCAGCTCGCGCCCACCTCGCCGGCGAGTTGCGCATGGCGCCGAATGCCGGGCGGGTTCCGCAGGATCACGGTGCACACGAGGCGGATCAGCTCGTGGGTCTTTCGGTCGGGCGCGGAGAGCGAGTCGATCTGGCTGAGCCACGCGCTCTGCGCGTCGTGCAGCGCCGGGAACTCCTCGTGCAGCGCACCCTCGAAGGGAAAGCTCCACTCCGCCTCCGGTGGCCCGTTCACGTCGGAGTCGGTCACGCGACGGGACGGAACTGCACGATCGTGACCTCGTCCGAGGTCGGGTGGAAGACGGCTTCGAGATCCATGCCGACGCACAGCGCATCGAACTCGCAGTCGACGACATTGGTCATCATGCGCGGCCCCTCGGCCAGGTCGACCACCGCGGCGACGTACGGGATCCGGTCCGGGAACGGCGGGAGATCGTTGCGATGCACGACCGACCACGTGTACAGCGTGGCCCGCCCGCTCGCGTCGACCCACTCGACGTCCTCACTCCAGCAGTGGGGACAGAACGGACGGGGATAGAAGTGGTGCTGGTCGCACGAGTTGCAGTGCTTGATCGACAGCCGCCCCGCGCGAGCGGCGTCCCAGAACGGTTGGGTCTCCAGATCGGGCTGGGGAAGATCGAATCGCATCGCGGTCACGGGCTCTCGGTCCTCGTCGTTCTCAGCGGTGGGCGGGCAACGCGGCGACGGCCACGCCGCTCAGCTTGGCTTCGCCCTCCTGGTTGGTCACCGAGCATTCCAGATCCACGCGGTGCTCGTGACCCGCTTCGTACTTCTTCGCAACGGTCACGCTCGTGGTGAGCACCTCACCGGGCCAGGTCTGCTTGGTGAACCGGATCTTGTAGGTGCGCAGGTTGCCGACACCCACGTAGTCGGTGAGTGCCTTACCGAGCAGGCCAGCGGTGAACATGCCGTGGCCGAACACGCTCGGCAGCCCGGCTTCCTTGGCCTTCACCTCGTCGGTGTGCATGGGGTTGAAGTCGCCCGAGGCACCGGCGTACATGACGAGGTCGGTCCGGGTGAGCTCGTGCGAGAACTCCGGCGCGGCGTC
>JBDUBS010000173.1:0-2582 GCA_040003875.1 Acidimicrobiia bacterium
ACGATGCCGGCTCCGATGACGACGACCTTGGCGGTACGCGGAATCTCAGTCACGGACGGTTGTCCTATCACCGCAGTGCGGGCGGCGACGAACACGGACCGCACCCCCATCCGACCCGGGTTTTCGCGCCGTGAGCGCATCTCCTAGGTTCAGGCGCAGGACGGCATCGATCGGGATCGCCGCGGCACAAGACGAGCGGAGACAAGGTGGAGCGGTCCCGGGTAGTGGTGATCGGAGCCGGCGTCGGTGGGCTCACGGCCGCGCTGGCCCTCGGACGCGCCGGCCATCGGGTGACCGTGCTCGAACGCGATCCCCTGCCGGCCGACGCCGACCCCGAACGTGCCTTCGCCTCCGAGCGTCGCGGTGCGCCGCAGGTGCACCAGACCCACGGGTTCCTGGCCCGCATCGTGGTGGAGTTACGGAAGCATCTTCCCGACGTGCTCGACGCGCTCATCGCCGCCGGCGGTCACACGATGTCGACCACCGCGAATCTCGGTGATCCCCAACCCGGCGACAACGAGCTCGCCGTCCTGATCGTCCGACGCACGACGTTCGAGTGGGTCCTGCGCCGCGCCGCGCTGGCGGAGCCGGGTGTGAGCTTTCGCACCGGCGTGACGGTGAGCGGCCTGACCGCATCGGCGGGGCCGGGTGCGGTTCCCACGGTGACCGGAGTAACGACCGCCACGGGCGAGGTCTTCGCGGCCGACGTCGTGGTGGCGGCGATGGGCCGGCGGAGTGCGGTGTCCGATTGGCTGGCCGAGCACGGTGTCGCGGTGGAAGAGACCATCCATCCGAGTGGGCTGATGTACCTCTCTCGGTGGTACCGGCTCGCGCCCGGCGCCGAAGCCGACCTCGATCCGGAGCTCGGCGGCGATCTCGGTTTCGTGAAGTACCTCGGTGTGCCAGGAGATGCCGACACGCTCTCCATCACCCTCGCGATCCGACCGGACGATCACGAACTGCGCGCCGCGCTGACCGATCCCGAAGGCTTCGAGGCCGCGTGCCGCCTGCTGCCGGGTCCGGACCAGTTCTTCCGAGCCGGTCCGCTCGAGCCGATGGGTGAGGTGCGGCCGATGGGTGGTCTGCTCAATCGTCGCCGAGGATTCACGGATGGTCACGGCGAGCCGACCGTGCTGGGGTTCCACGTCGTCGGCGACGCGCACACGTGCACGAACCCGCTCTACGGTCGCGGCTGTTCGCTCGCGGTGGTGCAAGCGTTCGCAATGGCAGACGCGCTGGCCGCGTTCCCGACCGACGCCGGTGCACGCAGTCGGGAGTTCGAGGCCGAAACTGTGCGCGAGGTGCTGCCCTCGTACGAGTTCGCGGTGCAGATGGACCGGATGGGCGCCGATCCCGCGGGGATCGGTCGGGGTGGGGACGGACCGGATGCGCAGAGCACGGCGATGACCGCGGTCTATGTCGCCGGCGCGACCGACCCGGTGATCGGACGGGGTCTGGCCAAGTTGTGGAACCTGCTCGCCACCTTGGAGGAACTGATGGCCGACCCGGAGTTCATGGGGCGGGTCATGGAAGTGATGGCCGACCCCGACGCGTATCCGGTTCCACCGCGGGAGGGTCCGACGCGCGACGAGTTGGTCGCGGCACTCGCGGCGGCGTCGGCGATATCGCAGGAGGCATGACCGTGGAGATCACCGACCGGATCGTCGCGACCCGAGGCGTCGAACTGGCGGTGCTCGACGCAGGGTCGGGACCGCCGGTCGTCCTCGCGCACGGGTTCCCGGAGCTGTCGTATTCGTGGCGGCATCAGCTGCCCGTGTTGGCGGAGCACGGGTACCGCGTGCTCGTCCCGGATCAGCGGGGCTACGGCCGCAGCAGCTGCCCACCCCGCGTCGAAGACTTCGACATCGAATGCCTCACCGGGGATCTGCTGGCGTTGTTGGACGACATCGGCGAGGAACGCGGTGTGTTCGTGGGTCACGACTGGGGCGCCATCGTGGTCTGGAACCTGGCCCTGCTCGCGCCCGAACGCGTTGCGGGCGTGGTCGGCATCAGCGTGCCGATGATCGCCCGCCCGCCGATGCCACCGATCCAAATGCTCCGCCAGGTCCTGGGCGACGCGTTCTTCTACATGGTGTATTTCCAGGAGCCCGACCGGCCCGAACTCGACCTCGGCCGGGACCCGGCCAGGACGATGCGCCGCCTGCTCGCCGCGCGCATGCCCGACGACGGCGCGATCGATCCGTCGTTCCTGGCCAACGACGGCCGCGGCTTCGTCGACCGTATTCCGGAACCCGAGGGATTGCCCGCATGGCTGAGCCAGGCCGAACTCGACCACTTCGTCGCCGAGTTCACCCGCACCGGGTTCGGCGGCGGGATCAACTGGTACCGGAACCTCGACCGGAACTGGTCGCTCACCGAGCACGTGGACGGCCACCACGTGACTGCACCGGCGCTGTTCATCGGCGGATCCCGCGATCCGGTGCTGACCATGAGTCCGCCGGAGTCGGCGCGGCCGCTCCTCGACGACGATCGCGGGCTGATCCTGGTGGACGGAGCAGGTCACTGGGTCCACCAGGAGGAGCCAGACGCAGTGAACGGCGCGCTCCTGGCGTTCCTCGACG
>JBDUBS010000136.1:0-2581 GCA_040003875.1 Acidimicrobiia bacterium
CGCCGACGAGCGGACGGCTGGCCTCGAACGTGCTCATCGCCGCCTGCACCCGGCTGGACTGTCCCTCACGCGCCCGCGCCATCCGCGCGTCGAGCTTCTCCTTGCCGCCGAGGAGACACGAGCCGGGGACGCGCACGTCGTCGAGGACGACCTCTGCGGTGTGACTCGCCTTGATGCCCATCTTCTTGAACTTCTGGCCCATCGAGAGACCGGGCGTGCCGGGCGGGACCACGAAGCTCGCCTGGCCGCGGCCCTTCAGTTCCGGGTCGACCGACGCCACCACCACGTGCACGTTCGGGACCTTGTCGATACCGCCGTTGGTGATCCAGGTCTTCGTACCGTTGATCACCCACTCGTCCTTCGCCTCGTCGTACACCGCGCGGGTGCGCAGGTTGGAGACGTCGGATCCGGCGTCGGGCTCGGAGACCGCGAACGCGGCGATGTGGATCTTCTCCGGAGTACCGAAGCACTGCGGGACCCACTCGGCGATCTGGTCGGGGGTACCGCTTCCGAGGATGCCCGACACGCCGAGGGTGGTGCCCATGATCGCGAGCGTGATGCCGGCACAGCCCCACGCGAGTTCCTCACTCACCAGCGCCATCGTGAGTCCGGTCGGGTCCTGGAAGAACGAGGTGAACGCCTCCCATGAGTACAGACCGATGTCGGCTGCCTCCTGGATGATCTCCCACGGCGTCTCTTCCTTCTCGTCCCATTCCGGTGCGGCCGGTCGGATCACGTTCTCCGAGAAGTCGTGGACCCACTTCTGCATCTGCAGCTGGTCTTCATTGAGGTCGAGGCTGTATTCGGCCATGGTGAGGGACTCCTCGGTTCGCCCGGACGGCTGGTCTCGGGCCCGTAAGTTACTCGCGAGTAACTCCAGGTTAGCCGTCGACCGGGCGCCCGCGAAATCACAACTATCCCTGTTCAGAGCGCTGCGGATGCCACCATGGTCCCCATGTTGCAGGTGCGCGGTCTGAGTGTCGAGGTCGGAGGCAAACTCCGCGTCGACAACGCGTCGTTCAGCCTGCACCCCGGCGACACCGTCGGACTCGTCGGTCGGAACGGCGCCGGCAAGACCTCGATGCTCAAGGTGATCGCCGGTGAGGCACCGGCCGCGGCCGGGATGGTTTCGCACCCTCCGGCGGTCGGATACCTCCCGCAGAACCCCCGTCCACGCGGTTCGGGAGTCGACTCGACCGGGCTGTCCCATGTGCTCTCGGGCAAGGGACTCGACGCGTCGGCACTCCGTATGGAGAAGCTGCGGATCAAGGTCGAAGAATCCGGCCACGAGAAGGACGCCGCCAAGTTCGCGCACGCCGAGGAGCAGTTCCGAGACGCCGGCGGGTACCGGGCGGAGTCGGACGTGCGTACGATCGCGGCCGGGCTCGGGCTCGGCGACGACCGTCTCGACCTTCCGCTCAATGCACTCTCGGGTGGTGAGCGCCGCCGCGTCGAACTCACGCGGATCCTCTTCGCCGGGAGCGACCTCCTCCTCCTCGACGAACCCACCAACCACCTCGACAACGACGCCAAGCAGTGGCTCATGGGATTCCTGCGGTCCTACCGCGGCGCACTCCTCGTGATCAGCCACGACCTCGACCTCCTCGACGCGTCGATCACCCGCGTCCTGCACCTCGACGACGGCGAAGTCATCGAATACCGCGGCACCTACTCGCAGTACCAGGTGGCGCGCCTCGCCGACGAGGAACGCCTCGCCAAGCTCGCGGCGCGCCAGCAGGCGGAGATCACCCGTCTCGGTCAACTCGCCGACGGCATGCGCGGGCAGACTGCGAAGCGGGCCAAGACCGCGAAGTCGATCGACACCCGCGTCGCCCGACTGGAACGCGACCAGGTGACCGGACCGAAGCGGCGGCAGAAGATCGCGGTGCGGTTCCCCGATCCACCGCGTCCCGGGCGGGTCGTGCTCGAGGTCGACGGCATCACCAAGGGCTACGGCGGCCCCGACATCTTCCAGGACGTCACGTTCGCGGTCGAACGCGGCGAGCGGCTCGTCGTCATGGGCCTCAACGGCGCCGGGAAGACCAGCCTGATGCGCATCCTCGCCGGTCAGACCGACGCCGACTCCGGCTCGTGGACGTTCGGCCATGGCGTCTCCACGGGTTACTACGCCCAGGAACACGAAGGGATCATCGCGGGCAAGACCGTGATCGAACACCTCAAGACGGTGGGCCTCCCGGAGTCGCAGCTCCGCACGCTGCTCGGCACCTTCGGTCTCTTCGGCGACGTCGCGTTCCAGGACGCGGGGACGCTCTCGGGCGGCGAGAAGACCAAGCTCGCACTCGCACAGCTCGTGACGGGACGCCACAACCTGTTGCTCCTCGACGAACCGACCAACAACCTGGACCCACCGTCACGCGACGCAATCGGTGACGCGCTCGCCGACTGGCCCGGTGCCGTGGTGCTCGTCAGCCACGACCCCGACTTCGTCGCGCGTCTTGGGCCGAGCCGCGTCTTGATGATGCCTGAGGGTGACCTCGACTACTGGTCCGAGGACATGCTCGATCTCGTCGCCCTCGCGTAGCGCGCCGTCGCGTCGCCCTCGCGTAGCGCGCCGTCGCGT
>JBDUBS010000686.1:0-2573 GCA_040003875.1 Acidimicrobiia bacterium
CCGCGACCGTCTCCGGTGTCCCTGCTCAACGGTCGGGTCCCGAACGCGTCCGCGGACGCGTCGGCGCGACCCGCGCCGACCGGGAGGAGATCCGCGATCGAGTCGTCAAGTGGCATGATCCCGGCATGCAGATCGCGATGACGGTGAACGGTGGCGCGCAACGCCACGACGTCGAGCCCCGCACGCTGCTCGTGCAATACGTGCGCGAGTCGTGTGGGTTCACGGGAACCAAGGTCGGGTGTGACACGTCGAGTTGTGGGGCGTGCACCGTCCTCGTCGACGGTGAGTCGGTGAAGTCGTGCACCATGCTCGCCGCGCAGGCCGACGGCACCAGCGTGACCACCATCGAAGGCCTGGCCGACGGCCCCAACTGGCACGCGATGCAGCAGGCGTTCCACGAGGAGCACGGACTCCAGTGCGGGTACTGCACTGCGGGCATGGTGATGGCGGCAGTCGGGTTCCTCGACGAGAACCCGAACCCGACGGACCGCGAGGTGCGACTCGGCCTCGAGGGCAACCTGTGCCGCTGCACCGGATACCAGAACATCGTGGCGGCGGTACTCAGCGCGGCGGAGACCCTGCAGGCGACGCAGGCGGTCCGATGATCCCGGCACCGTTCGACTACGTGCGGGCGGACTCGATCGACGCGCTCCTCGGCGCACTGGGCGAACACGGTGACGAGGCGAAGATCATCGCGGGCGGCATGTCGCTGCTCCCGTTGATGAAGCTGCGGCTTGCGGTGCCGAGTGTGCTCGTGGACGCGGGTCGCCTCTCGGACCTGCGGTACGTACGGGATGCCGGTGACCACATCGCGATCGGCGCGCTGACGCGCCACCGCGACCTCGAAACCGACGCGATGCTCGCGGCCGATTGTGGAGCAGTGCGCGCGGTGGCGGCCGAGGTCGGCGACAATCAGGTCCGCCACCGCGGCACCATCGGCGGCTCGGTCGCGCACGGCGATCCGGCGAGTGACCTCCCGGCGGTGCTGCTCGCACTCGACGCCGACTTCGTGATCCGCAGCGCCGAGGGCGAACGGGTCGTCGCCGCGACCGACTTCTTCACCGGATTCCTCGAGACCGCGATCGCGCCCGATGAGTTGCTCACCGAGATCCGGGTCCCGAAGACCGACGCCGACCAGTTCTCGTACCAGAAGTTCAACCGACGGGCCCAGGACTGGGCGATCGTCGGTGCGGTCGCGGTGCGGGCGAACGGCAGCACCCGCGTCGGCCTCGTCAACATGGGCGCCACTCCGCTCCGGGCCACCGGCGTGGAATCGGCGCTGGCGAGTGGCGCGGCGGCCGGCGACGCCGCCGCAGCCGCGGCAGACGGCACCGAACCGTCGTCGGACATCAACGCCACCTCCGAGTATCGGAGCCACCTCGCACGGGTGCTCACGCGACGCGCGTTGGAGGCGATCGCCTGAGCGCGTCCGGGCGGCAGGTCGCGATCGGCATCCTCGCCGCGGGTCGGGCCGAGCGCTTCGGTGGGGCCAAGGTGCTCGCGGACCTCGGCGGGGTGCCGCTGGTGCGGCGGGCGGTGGATGCGGCCATGGCGTCCGGACTCCGTCCCGTCGTGACCGTGGTCGGAACCCGGGCCGGACCCATCGAGGCCGTCCTGCCTGCGGGCGTCGACGTCGTGCAGGCACGGGCGGCCCGGTTGGGGATCGCCCACAGCCTCCGCGCGCTGGTGCGCAGCCTCGCGGGCTGGCGTCAGGTCGATGCGGTCTGTGTCGGTCTGGCCGATCAGCCGCTGGTTGGTCCGGACGCGTACCGCCGGTTGGCGGACGCCTACGCTGCCGGCGCGTCGTTCGCTGTCGCCACGTACGGAGGTCAGCGCCAGAACCCGGTGCTGATCGGTCGGGTGCACTGGCCCGCGGTGCTCCGATTGCGGGGTGATGTCGGGGCTCGGTCGTTGACGAACGGGATCGACGTCACCGATGTGGAGTGCGACGGGACCGGGCGTCCCGACGATGTGGACACTGCCGAGGATTTGGCCCGACTGTTGCGAGAGATGGAGCACTGAGTGGAGATCGAAGATTCCTTCCGAGTTGATCTGCCCGTCGACACCACGTGGCGGGTCCTGCTCGACATCGAGCGGATCGCGCCGTGTCTGCCCGGCGCGCAACTCCAAGAGATCGCCGGCGAGGAATATCGCGGCGTCGTCAAGGTGAAGGTCGGTCCGATCACGGCGCAATACAAGGGCGCGGCGCACTTCGAGTCGCGTGATGACACCACGCACACTGCGGTCATCGTCGGGTCGGGGCGGGACACACGCGGCCAAGGGAACGCGAGCGCGACCATCACGATGACGTTGACGTCCGACGGGTCGGGGACGAGCGTGAAGGTCGCCACCGACCTCTCGATCACCGGGAAGGTCGCGCAGTTCGGCCGGGGTGTCATGGCGGACGTCTCCGCCAAACTGCTCGCCCAGTTCGTCGAGAACCTCGAACGAGATGTGCTCTCGGGTTCCGTGGTGGATCTCGTCGCCGCGGACGAGGCCGACGCCGCGACGGCCCCGGCGTCGGGGATCGACTCGCCGGTCGACGTCGAGGACCCCGCCCTGACCGGGCCGCC
>JBDUBS010000452.1:0-8602 GCA_040003875.1 Acidimicrobiia bacterium
CAACGCGAAGGTCCTCGTCACGATGGGTGAGTTCCTCGGCACCGACTACGCGGCTCTGTTGCACGCTGCGACCGACTCCGAATCCCTGCCAGACCTGCGCGCGACGGTGACGTTGCGGACCGCGGGCGCGGGCAGCTGGGACGAGTTCCTCGCCGAGGCGCCGGCGGCCGACGCCGAGATCGACCGTCGGGTTGCGGCACTCGGACCCGACGACCTCTCCGACATCCTGTTCACCTCAGGGACGACAGGAAACCCGAAGGGGGTCATGGAGACCCACGGCGCCACGTTGCGCGCGTTCCAGGCCTGGAGCGACGTCGTGGGGTTGCGCGCTGGTGACCGCTACCTCATCGTGAACCCGTTCTTCCACGCATTCGGCTACAAGGCGGGTTGGCTCAGCGCGCTCATGACCGGCGCGACCATCCATCCCCAGGCGGTGTTCGACGTCGACCAGGTGCTCGAGCGGGTGAACCGCGAACGCATCACGATGCTCCCCGGGCCCCCGACGCTGTTCCACACGATCCTCGACCACCCGCGCCGCGCCGAATACGACCTCTCCACGCTCCGCCTCGCGGTGACCGGCGCCGCCGCCATTCCCGTCGAACTCATCGTGCGCATGCGCGACGAACTCACCTTCGAGACGATCATCACCGGATACGGGCTCACCGAGGCATCGGGCATCGCGACGATGTGCCGCTACGACGACGACCCCGAGACGATCGCGAACACGAGCGGTCGGGCCATCCCCGATGTCGAGGTGCTCGTCGTCGACGCGGACGGCGCGGAGGTCACTCGCGGGGAGCCGGGCGAGATCGTCGTGCGCGGGTACAACGTGATGCGCGGGTATTTCGACGATCCCGAGGAGACCGCGCTCGCCATCGATGCCGACGGCTGGCTGCACACGGGCGACATCGGGATCATGGACGACCGCGGGTATCTGCGTATCACCGACCGCACCAAGGACATGTTCATCGTCGGCGGATTCAACGCGTACCCGGCCGAGATCGAGAACCTCATGCTCGCGAACGACGCCATCGCACAGGTTGCGGTCGTCGGTGTCCCCGACGACCGTATGGGCGAAGTGGGGATGGCCTTCGTCGTCCTCCGCCCCGACACCGTCGTCACGGCCGACGCGATCTCGACCTGGTGCAAGGAGGCGATGGCGAACTTCAAGGTGCCTCGTCACGTGCAGATCGTCGAGTCACTCCCGTTGAACGCGACGGGGAAGGTGCTGAAGTTCGAGCTGCGGGACCGGGCCGCCGAGTCATTGGGTGGGCGATGACGCTCACGGACCGCGAGCAGGAACAGTGGCGTTCCGCGCTGCGGGAGCAGATGTGTGGCACCCCGTTCGTGGCGAACCTGGGTGTGGTCATCGATGAGTGGTCACCGGCCGGCGTGCGGCTCCGGCTGCCGTTCTCCGACCACGTGACCAACGACGGTCAGGCGGTCAACGGCGGTGCGATCTCCTCGCTGATCGACGTCGCGGGCGCAGGCGCGGTCTGGGCCGGCCACGATTTCGACCGGGGGATGCGGGCCGCGACGGTCTCGATGACCGTCAACTTCATCGGCGCGGCGCGGGCCGCGGACCTCCTGGCCGACGCAATCTGTGTCAAGCGGGGTCGTGACCTCTCCTTCTCCGAGATCCGGGTGAGCACCCCCGATGGTGCACCGGTCGCGAACGGCACCCTGGTCTACCGCATCGTCCCCTGAGGGCGACCTCCGTTGCACTGGATGTGCAACTACCTCTACCGTGCCGCCCGATGACGTCCGCCTCCGCCGTCGACGGCCGCTCCGCACGAGCGCAACGCACTCGCGATTCGGTGGTGACTGCGGTCCTCGAACTGGCCGGCGCCGGCGACGCCCGTCCGACGGCGAAGGAGATCGCGGACCGGGCGGGGATCTCGGTGCGTTCGGTCTACGTCCACTTCGACGACCTCGATGACCTGTTCCGGGCGGCCGCGGCCCGGCATTTCGAGCAGATGGCCACCCTCCTCCACCCGGTGGACGCGGGGCTCCCACTGCCGGAGCGCATCGCTGCCGCGGCGAGCCAGCGAATCGCGATCAACGAGAACTTCGGTGCGGTCCGCCGCGCCGCGGAGCAGTGGGCACCACTCTCGCCCGCTCTGGCCGAGGTCCTCCGGGCCGGACGCGAGGTGGGTCATCAGGACATCGACCGGCTCTTCGGTCCCGTCCTGCTCGGGCGGGCCGACCACGACGTGGCGCTCGGCGCCATCAACCTGCTGCTCGGCGCGGCGGCGTGGGACAACCTCAGGGAGCAAGGACTCTCGATCGAGGCCGCCGCCGAAATCATCGTGCACACGCTCACCCGGCTCCTGGAGATGCCCTGATGGAGATCCTCCGCACCCCCGACTCGCGATTCGAGTCCCTCCCAGACTTCGGATTCGCGCCGCAGTACGCGGAGGTACCCAACGGCGACGGAAGCGGCGTACTCCGGATCCACTATCTCGACGAGGGACCGAGCGACGCGACCGAGACCATCCTCCTCATGCACGGGGAACCGTCCTGGTGTTTCTTGTACCGCCACATGATCCCGGTCCTCACTGCGGCCGGCCATCGTGTGGTCGCGCCCGACCTCGTCGGCTTCGGACGCTCCGACAAGCCGACCCCCCGCACCGAGTACACCTTCGCCCGCCACGTGCAGTGGATGACCGACTGGCTCACCGCCCTCGACCTCACCGACGTCACCCTCGTCGCTCAGGACTGGGGCGGACTCCTCGGCCTCCGCCTCGTCGCCGCGATGCCCGAACGATTCCGCCGCGTGGTCGCCGCCAACACGTTCCTTCCCACCGGCGACACGTCTCCGGGCCCAGCGTTCCTCGCCTGGCAGAAGTTCTCCCAAGAGGTCGAGACCATCCCCGCCGGACGCATCATCAACGGCGGTTGTACGACCGATCTCTCGGACGCGATCGTGGCGGGGTACGACGCGCCGTTTCCCGACGAGACTTACAAGGAAGGTGCGCGCCAGTTCCCACTTCTCGTGCCGACGGCGCCCGACGATCCCGAGTCGACCGCCAACCGTGCCGCATGGGAGTCGCTCGAACGGTTCGACCGACCGTTCCTGACCGCGTTCTCGGACCAAGATCCGGTCACCGCGGGAGGAGACAAGCCGATGTTGCGACGGATACCCGGCACGCAGGGCCAACCCCACACCACCATCGTCGGCGGCGGCCACTTCCTCCAGGAGGACCGCGGGCCCGAACTCGCCGCCGTCGTCATCGACTTCATCGCCGGAACCGCCAGATGACGCGGCCACATCCGCGCGGTCTGACTGCGTAGGGTCGGCGCAGTGTTCCGGGGGGAAGCACGTCGAACTGAACCGGGCGGCGACGGCGGATGAACGCGCTCGCGCTCAGACTCGTCCCCGACGCGACGGTGCGGAAGGTCCTCGCCTGGGCGATCCCGCTCGCGATCGTGACCTTCGCGGTCACGGTGTACCCGTACCCGGCCCCGCTCGGCATCATCCTGAACGGCGCCCTCGTCGGCGGTCGCATCGCCCTCATCGCGCTCGGGATCGCCCTGGTCTACCGGTCGAACCGCGTCATCAACTTCGCCGCCGCGGACCTCGGCGTCGCGCCCGCGACGCTGACCGTCCTGCTCGTACTGGGATTCAGCTGGAACTACTGGCTCGGCGCGTTCGTCGGCCTCGCGGGCGCCATGGCGCTGGGCGCGCTCACCGAACTCGTCATCATCCGCCGGTTCCGCAACTCGCCCCGTCTCATCCTGACCGTGGCCACGATCGGGGTCTCCCAGATCCTGCTGTTCCTCGCGTTCAACATCCCCACCTGGCTCGGCGGCGACACGCTCAGTGGACTCGGCCAGCGACTCGCCCCACCGTTCACGATCAACTGGTCCTTCGGCGGCACCATCTTCAACGCCAACGACATCGTCACCCTCGTCACCGTGCCGCTGTGCCTGCTCGGACTCACCCTCTTCCTCACCAAGTCACGCACCGGCACTGCGGTCCGGGCGGCGGCGGAGCGTTCGGACCGCGCGGCGATGCTCGGGATCCCGGTCGGTCAGGTCCAGACCATCGTCTGGATCATCGCGTCGACGCTCGCGTTCATCGCGATCTTCCTCCGGGCCGGCACGGTCGGACTCCCCATCGGATCGGCCTTGGGTCCGGCCTTCCTGATCCAGGCCATCGGCGCGGCGGTGATCGGAAGCTTCGAGCGGTTCCCGACGATCGCGATCGCCTCGGTCGCCATCGGGATCCTCGACCAGTGCAACACCTTCCAGTCGGGGAACCGCCCCGCCTTCAACGACGTCGCCCTGTTCCTCATCGTCCTGCTCGCGCTCCTCTTCGCCAAGCGCGCGACCACCACGCGTTCGGGTGACGTCAGCACGTGGAAGTCGATCGGCGAGGTGAAACGGGTCCCGCCGGAGTTGGCGAGCCTGCCCGAGGTGCGGTTCGCGATCTGGGGCTTCGGAGCCCTGATCGTCGGCGGCTTGGTCGCCCTGCCCGCCTTCCTCACCGAATCTCGCGTGAGCCTCGCCACGGTCGTCGCCATCTTCTCGATCGTCGCGTTGTCACTGGTGGTCCTCACCGGGTGGGCCGGTCAGGTGAGCTTGGGGCAGGTGGCGTTCATGGCCATCGGCGGTGCGGTCGGCGGTGCGATCACGGCGAATCAGGGTTGGGACATCTCGATCGCGATGCTCATCGCCGGCCTGGTGGGCGCCGTCGTCGGCGTGATCATCGGCTATCCCGCCATCCGGCGCCGGGGCTTGACCCTCGCCGTGATCACGCTCGCGTTCGCGCTCGTGACCCAGACCTACCTCCTCAACCGGGAG
Source organism: Acidimicrobiia bacterium (assembly GCA_040003875.1). Taxonomy (GTDB): domain Bacteria; phylum Actinomycetota; class Acidimicrobiia; order IMCC26256; family JAENVU01; genus JAENVU01. The sequence goes on from JBDUBS010000452.1 coordinate 4,807, forward strand.
TTCTTCGGTGGCTGGCTCCCCGACTCGCGCATCGAGCGGCCCGACATCTTCGGCATCATCAACATCCAGTCCGAGACGCGGTTCTATTACTTCACGCTGGTCGTGCTCGGCCTCATGATGCTGGGCGCCCGCGGTGTGCGCCGGAGTCGCACCGGACGCGCCCTGGTGGCGATCCGTGAGAACGAGAACGCGGCGCGCTCCTACGGAATCGATGCGGTCCGCACGACCGTGGTCGCGTTCGCGATCTCCGGCTTCATGGCCGCGGTCGCCGGGGTGTTGTTCGTCCATCAACAGAACGGCCTCGGCACCGCGCCCTACCAGCCGACCGAGAGCCTCACCGCGTTCTCGACTGTCGTGATCGGCGGCATGGGGTCGCTCCCGGGCGCGGTGCTCGGCGCGTTCTACATCCGGGGCGCGCAGTACTTCCTCCCCGGGAACTGGCAGCTCGTCGCCAGTGGTCTCGGGGTCGTCGTGGTGCTGTGGTTGCTCCCCGGCGGCCTGGGTGCGGCCCTCGTACGCGTCAGGGATGGGTACCTCCGCTGGGTGGCCAATCGCCGTGACATCCTCGTACCGAGCCTGGTCGCCGACCGGCGGGTCGAGTCCGAGACCGCAGAACCCGTGGCCCTCCCGCACGCCGACGAGCCGTTGCCCGTCCCGGGCGTCACCCAGGAGGTCGACGCATGACCGCGAGCGCGGAGCCGGCGAGCGGCGGCCGGATCGCGAAATGGGCGCGTTCGCTGGGCGGCGGCGCCCCGCTCTATCCCGTCCTGATCCTCTTCGGCCTGAGCACGGTCGACCAGCTCGACAAGACCGCGTTCCGCGTCCTGCTCCCCGACATCGCAAAGGACCTCAACCTCACCACCGGCGACGCGATCACCCTCGTCGGTCTCGTCGGCGCGGCGGCGATCCTGCTCTCGGTCCCCATCGGATTCGTCGCCGACCGTCGCCGTCGGGTGCCCATCGCGATCGGCGGCGCGATCATCTGGGGCGCGTTCTCGCTCCTCACCGGGTTCGCCACCGCAACGTGGGTGCTGTTCATCGCGCGCGCCGGATCGCAGTTGGGTGAGGCGGCCAACGCACCGACGCACAACTCACTGCTCGCCGACTACTACCCCTTCGAGGCGCGCAACGGCGTCTTCTCGTTCCATCGTGCCGCCCTCGCGCTCGGCGCGGGCATCGGACCACTGATCGCGGGCCCGGTGGGCGCCGCCTTCGGATGGCGCGTCCCGTTCATCATCTTCGCCATCCCGACCGCGATCATGGTGCTGCTGGCGCTGCGACTCCGTGAACCGATTCGCGGCCACTTCGAACGCGCCGCGATGGGTGCGTCGGAAGACAGCATCGCGACCGAGGAGGTCCCGCCGTCGTTCGCCGAGTCGTGGCGGATCGTGTGGAACGTGGGCACGCTGCGCCGCATCTTCTACGCCCTGCCCTTCATCGCCACCGCCTTCATCGGCCTGGGCGAGATGAGCAACCTCTTCTACTCGAAGGTCTTCCACGTCGGGACCGCCGAGCGTGGGTACATCGCGGCTGCGCTGGCACCCGCGCAGCTCATCGCCCTCATGGTCGGCGCCCCCATCGCCACCCGACTCCTCGCCCGCGGACCGGCGCTGATCCCCCGATTCGTCGCCGGTGTGAGCCTGCTCGTGGCCGCCGCCTGGGCCGGGTTCGCGCTCAGCCCGAGCCTGCCCGTGGCGATCGCGTTGAACGCACTCCTCCTCGGCGGCGCGGTACTGATCACCCCGGTGATCTTCGTCGCGTTGTCACTGACGATCCCACCGAAGGTCCGCTCGTTCGGATACGCGGCCGCGTCGCTGTTCCTCCTCCCTGGCATCGTCATCTATCTGATCGTCGGCGCGCTGGCCGACTCGATCGGCCTCCGGAACGCAATGCTCCTCAACGTCCCGATCTTCCTCATCGGTTCGGCCCTCATCGCGAGTTCAGGACTCGAGATCGACCGCGACATCCGACGGGTCTGGGGTCAGGCCGCGGCGCTCTCCGAGGTGCTCTACGAGCGCCGTCAGGGACGCGTGAAGATGCTGCTCTGTCGCGGCATCTCCGTGAAGTACGACAACGTGCAGGTGCTCTTCGGAGTCGACTTCGAGATCGACGAAGGCGAGATCGTCGCCCTCCTCGGTACCAACGGCGCCGGGAAATCGACGCTCTTGAAGGCGATCGCCGGGCTCGTCGAACCGACCGACGGTTCCATCATCTTCGACGGCCGAGACATGACCTATACCCCGCCCAACGAGACCGCTGGTCGAGGGGTCACGATGGTGCCGGGCGGTCAGGGCGTCTTCCCGACGCTCACGGTCAAGGAGAACCTCGCGCTCGCGGGGTGGCTGCACCGCAAGGACAAGGCGCGCGTCGCGCAGGCGACCGATCACGTGCTCGAACTCTTCCCGGTGCTCCGCGAGCGGCTCGACCAGGCGGCGGGGAATCTGTCCGGCGGGCAGCAGCAGATGCTCACCCTCGGCATGGCGTTCATCGAGCGCCCTCGGCTCCTGATGATCGACGAGCTGTCGCTCGGTCTCGCGCCCGCCGTCGTCAGTCAGCTACTCGGCATCGTGCGCGAGCTCTGCGATTCCGGGACCACCATCATCTTGGTGGAGCAGTCGGTCAACGTCGCGTTGACCATCGCCGAGACCGCGTACTTCATGGAGAAGGGCGAGATCCGGTTCCACGGACCGACCGCAGAACTCCTCGAGCGGCCCGACGTCCTCCGTTCGGTGTTCCTGGAGGGGGCCGCGTCGAAGGACCCCGCCCGCGCGGCCCGGTCGGTCGCAGCCACCACCAACCCGCGCGTCGCCGCGAACGGTGAGGCAGCACCGGATCGGCTCGAGACGCGCGGGATCTGCAAACGGTACGGCGGCGTGACCGCGCTCGAAGACGTCTCCATCGCCGTCAAGGCCGGCGAGATCGTCGGGTTCATCGGACCGAACGGCGCGGGCAAGACGTCGCTCTTCGACGTCATCTCCGGCTTCTTGCCGATCGACGCCGGCCGCGTGCTCATGGCCGCGAACGACGGGGAGATCTACGACCTCACGGACCGCCCGGCCGAAGTCCGGTCGCGACTCGGATTGGGCCGCTCCTTCCAGGACGGTCGCCTGTTCCCCGCGCTGACAGTGCGAGAGACGATCGCCGTCGCCCTCGAGTGCAGCGTCGGCGTGCGGGATCCGATCGCGGCGGCGTTGTACCTCCCCGCGGTGATCGAGTCCGAGGCCGCGGTGTACGACCGCGTCGAGCAGCTGATCGACTTCATGGCGCTCGGTGCGTTCCGCGACAAGTTCACCCACGAGCTCTCGACCGGGAGTCGGCGCATCGTCGACCTCGCGTGCGTGCTGGCCCATCAGCCGACGGTGCTCCTCCTCGACGAACCGTCGAGCGGCATCGCGCAGCGAGAATCCGAGGCGCTCGGACCGCTCATGACCAAGATCCGCGACCAACTCGGCGCCAGCCTGATGGTGATCGAGCACGACCTTCCGTTGCTCTCATCGGTCTCCGACCGCATGATCGCGATGGACCTGGGCCGCGTGATAGCAGAGGGAACACCCCAGGAGGTGGTGAACGACCCGCAGGTCGTGGCCTCATACCTGGGTGACGATCAAGCCGCGATCGCTCGTTCGGGCGACCGGAACTAGGGGGAAAGCACATGGAACCAACCCAAGGTCGCACCGCTGGCGGCAACCGACCGAGCGCAGCCAAGCGGTACGGACCGCTCGCGGTCATCGTCGCCATCGTGGCCGTCGTCGCGATCGTCGTGGCGGTGACGAGCAGCAGCGACGACAAGAAGGCG
>JBDUBS010000217.1:0-8593 GCA_040003875.1 Acidimicrobiia bacterium
CGACGACGAGCCCACGGTCGTGGCTACCAGCGCGCAGCAAGTCGAGCACGTCCGTGCCGGCAGTCGCGGCGAGCACACCGAAGGCGCTGTCATGGATTCGCGCCTGCTCCGCACCGTAGAACACTGCCGCTCTCCCTCAACCCGCACGCTGGACCCGAGACGCATATTGCCCGCTCGGCGCTCGTTCTGTCACCACCACCCCAGCGTCACGTCACCTGAGGATCAGAGGCCGGCGAGGACCTTCGCGAGCGCCTTGGGTTTCTTGAAGATGGCCTTGACCGTGCCCTCGTAGCGATACCGAACGATGCCGGCCTCGTCGACGATGAACACGGACCGTTTCACGGGCATCGCCTTGTTCCCCTTGACGCCGTAGGCCGCCGCCACGGCGAGGTCGACGTCAGCGAGCAGCGCGAACGGGAACTGTTCCTTCGCGATCCACTTCTCGTGGCTGTCGACGTCCTGGGGTGAGATGCCGAGTACGACCGCACCGGCTTGCTCGAACTCCGCGATGTCGTCGCGGTACGAGCGCAGTTGGATCGTTCAGCCGGGGGTGAAGTCGCCGGGATAGAAGGCGATGACCACCTTCTGCCCACGCAACTCCGCCAGCGTGTAGTCCCTCCGCACGGCGCCGGCGACGCCCGGCAGGGTGAAATCGGGCGCGGGATCGCCCACCTGCGGGCCCTTCACGATCGGTCCTGCTGCCGGTGCCCGGCGGGTCGCCCCGGCCCCGCTCCGCTCATGCCATCACCGCGTCCAGGACGTCGGCGGGGATGTCGAAGTTCGCGTAGACGTTCTGCACGTCATCGTGTTCCTCGAGCGCGTCGATGACGCGGAGCACTTGCTTCGCACTCGCGGCGTCCTCGAGCGGGACCGTTTGCTGGGGCAGCATCGTGGTGTCGGAGTTCTCGAATCCGATACCGGCCTCCTCGATCGCGGTACGCACCGCGGGAAGGTCGTGGGCCGGCGTGACCACCTGCCAGGTGTCGCCGTGATCCTCGACGTCTTCGGCGCCGGCATCCAACACGACGAGCATCAGGTCGTCCTCGGTCGTTGCCGATTTGGCGATGAGGATCACACCCTTGCGGTCGAACTGCCACGACACCGCGCCGGGCTCGGCGAGCGAACCGCCGTTGCGGCTGAAGATGTTCTTCACCTCGGAACCGGTGCGATTGCGGTTGTCCGTGAGGGTATGGACGAACACCGCGACGCCATTGGGCGCGTAGCCCTCGTAGTTCACCTCTTCGTAGGTGACGCCTTCGAGTTCGCCGATCCCGCGCTTGACCGCGCGCTCGATGTTGTCCTTCGGCATCGACGCGTCGCGAGCCTTCTGGATCATGGTGCGCAACCCGGCGTTGGCGTCCGCGTCACCACCGCCCTGTCGTGCCGCGACCTCTATCTGACGGGCGAGCCGGGCGAAGACCTTGCCGCGAGCGGCGTCGGCCGCGCCTTTCGCGTGCTTGATCGAATGCCACTTGGAATGGCCGGACATCTAGGCAACCTCCTCGAGGAACCGCTCGTGCACGCGGGAGTCTCTCGCCAGTTCGGGATGGAACGTGGTGACCCACACGTGACCCTCACGGGCGAGCACCGGACGCCCATTGTGCTCCGAAAGCACGTCCACCGCATCACCCACCCGTTCGATGGCCGGTGCCCGGATGAAGACCCCCCGGAAAAGCGGGAGATCGAGACCTTCGATCTCGAGATCGGCCTCGAACGAATCGCGTTGGCGCCCGTAGGCATTGCGGCGGGCCGTGACGTCGATGACGTCGAGCGGCGCCTGGTCCGGTCGTCCGTCGAGCACGTCATGGGCGAGGACGATCAGCCCTGCGCACGTCCCCAGGACGGGAAGGCCGGCCACGATCGCGGCCCGTAACGGTTCGCGCAACGACGCGGTGTCGAGCAGGTGAGTCATGGTGGTCGACTCGCCACCCGGGATGACGAGGGCATCGACGTCGGCGAGTTCGCCCGCCGTTCGGACCTCGGCCACCGCCACGCCGAGGGCGCTCAGCGCCTCGCGATGTTCCCGGAACGCGCCCTGGAGGGCGAGAACACCGGCCTTCACCAGCCGCGGTCGGCGAAGGTGACTTCGAGCGCGCCCATCTCGGGCCCGGGCATCGCCTTCCCGAGGCCACGCGACACCTTGGTCACGATTGCGGCGTCGGCGTAGTGGGTGGTCGCTTCGACGATGGCCTTCGCCATCACGTCGGGCTGCTCACTCTTGAAGATGCCGGAGCCGACGAAGACCGCCTGGGCCCCGAGCTGCATGACGAGCGCCGCGTCCGCCGGGGTGGCGATCCCGCCGGCGCAGAACATCGGCACCGGCAGTTCGCCGCGGGCTGCGACCTCCTGGACGAGGTCGAGGGGCGCCCGCAGTTCCTTGGCCCACCCGAAGAGTTCCTCGGGCGTGGCGGTGGTGAGGGCGCGGATGTCGCCCAGGATCGACCGGAGGTGACGGACGGCCTCGACGATGTTGCCGGTCCCGGCCTCGCCCTTCGAGCGGATCATGCATGCGCCCTCACCGACCCGACGCAAAGCCTCGCCAAGGTTGGTGGCGCCACAGACGAACGGCACGGTGAAGGACCACTTGTCGACGTGGTACGCCTCGTCCGCCGGGGTCAGGACCTCGGACTCGTCGATGTAGTCGACGCCGAGCGACTGGAGAACCTGCGCCTCCGCGAAATGGCCGATCCGGCATTTCGCCATGACCGGGATCGTGACCGCGGCCTTGATTCCCTCTATCATCACCGGGTCGGACATGCGGGCCACGCCACCGTCGCGACGGATGTCGGACGGGACCCGTTCGAGGGCCATGACCGCAGTCGCGCCCGCGTCCTCGGCGATCTTGGCCTGGGCCGGGTCGACGACGTCCATGATGACGCCGCCACGCAACATCTCGGCGAGGCCGCGCTTGACGCGTGCCGTACCGACCTCGGGACCCGCGGACTGAATATCGCTCATGTCCTGATGCTACCGGCCGCCCCGTCCGCTTCCGGAGCCGATTGACACCCCCGGTGGACCTACGGCGTACTGGTGGGGGCCGGGGTGGCGGCGACCGCGTCGATGGCGTAACTCACGTCCGGCAGCTCGACCCAGGTCTGACCGGGCGTGAGCAGGATCGGCTTGCCGTCGGCGCCGGTGAGCGCGATGCGATCGGTCTTGTTCGCCCGGGACCACGTGCCGTCGATCTCGTGGCCGTTGGTGAAGACCTTCACCGGTCCCTGACCGACGATCTGGGCCTCGGCGCCGATTTGGCCCACTCCACCCGCGTACGCGGCCGGGAGCACGACGACGTTGCGCGGCGCGATCTGGGTGCCCGACTTGGCCATGAACGGTCCGGCTCGGGTCGCGCGCAGCCAGGTGCCCGACCCGCCGTCCCACGTGTAGGTGACCGCGAACTCGCCGGCGAACCCGATGTGCACCGAGGTCACCAGAGTTCCGGGGGTGACGGCCTGGGCCGATGCGTACTCGAACAGCGCCGCGGGCGGCACCGGCACGCCGCCCATGGTGAACAGTTGTGCGGGCCGGGCGTACAGGTTGTGAGGAGCGGCGCGGCTGGTATCACGGAACATCGCGTTGCCCGCCGCGCTTTCGTCGATCCGCTTGACCGGAGCCTGCGAGATGCCGTCCACGGCGTACTTGGCGCCACCGGAGTAGGCGAACACCCCGCCGACCGGCCACACGATGAGCGGGTCCGTGAGGCGAACCGAACGCACCGGGCCGACCACCTCCGGCGAGTCGGATTGGAACATCGCGAGGAACCGCGTGGACTCACCCTCGACGACCTCGTCCCAGACGATGTCGGCATGGTCGATGCCGGTCTGGGGACGGGCGAGCGAGCTGTCGTTGTCGATCTTGATCGAGACCACCGGACGGGTCTGCGCGGAGCCGTCGGTGTCGGCCAGACCGGTGAGCGGCGCGACCGGCGCCGCCTTCGTGGTGGAAGTCGTCTTCTCGACCAGCGGCTTGGCCTTCGCCTTCGTGTTGCCACTGCTGCTACAAGCGCCGAGCGCCAGTACGCCGGCGACCCCGAGGACAACAACCCTTTTCACATTGCCTCCAGTGCGGCGATCCGTTCGGAGAGCGGGGGGTGGGTGTCGAACTTCCGGTTGAGCCAATTGCTCTTCTTCGAACCGTCGGCTTCGGTCTTCTCGTCGCGTTCGAGCGGACTCTCGATCCAGAGCTGGGCGGTGGCCCGGGTGGCGTGGTGCACCACGGCCTGGTCGCCCTGGAGCTTCTTCAACGCCGAGATCAACCCGGGCGGGTACCGCGTGAGCTCCACCCCCGACACGTCGGCGAGCAACTCCCGGCGCCGACTCATCGCGAACTGCATGAGCTGGGCCGCGAACGGGGCCAGGATCAGCAGGGCGAACGCGAGGATCACCAGGATGATCCCGAGCCCACCGCTGTCGTTGTTGTCGCGGCGGTTGGACCGACCCCCGAACCACATGAACCGCATGCCGAGGTCGGCCATGAGCGCGACCGCGCCGACGGCGGTGACCGCGATCGTCGACACGAGGATGTCGTAGTTGCGGACGTGGCTCAGCTCATGGGCGAGGACGCCCTCGAGCTCGACCCGGTTCATGATCTCGAGCAGCCCGGTAGTGACCGCGAGCGCGGCGTGTTGCGGGTTGCGGCCGGTGGCGAATGCGTTGGGGGCCGGATCGTCCACCACGTAGAGGCGCGGCTTCGGGAGCCCCGCCGCGATGCAGAGACCCTCGACGAGGTTGTGGTAGCGGGCGTACTCGGGGCCGTCGGCCGGACGGGCCCGGCTCGCAGCCAGCGCGATCTTGTCCGAGGCGAAGTACGACGTCCATGCCATCGCGATTGCGATGAGGATCGCGATCGGCACGATCGCGACCCCAGCCTTGAAGATGACGCCGAGTGCGACCGCGACCGCCGCGATGAGCAGCACGAATGCCGCGAGCATCACGAAGGTGCGGCGCTTGTTCCGCGCGATCTGTTCGTACATTCCCACGGTGACGACGCTTTCGGAGTTCTAGAAGGAGACGGTGACCGGACCCTGCTCGCCAGGGTCACCTTCGAAGTACTCGCGCGCCGTGAAGTTGAACATTCCGGCGAAGATGTTGCCCGGGAACGCCTGGATCTTGTTGTTGTAGCCCAACACCGAGTCGTTGTAGAACTGCCGCGAGTACGCGATCTTGTCCTCGGTCGAAGTGATTTCTTCCTGCAGGTTGAGGAAGTTCTGGTTCGCCTTGAGATCGGGGTACGCCTCGGCGACCGCGAACAGACTCTTCAACGTCCCGCTCAGCGCGTTCTCGGCCTGGGCCTGGGCTTGGGGCGGACCGCTCTGGGCGTTGATGGCGTTGGACCGGGCCGCGGTGACGGCCTCGAACACACCCTTCTCGTGGGCGGCGTAGCCCTTGACCGTCTCCACCAGGTTGGGGATGAGGTCGTGGCGACGCTTGAGTTGGACCGCGATCTGGGAGAACGCGTTGTCGATGCGGTTGCGGGTCCGGACCAGGCCGTTGTACGTGACGACGGCGAACAGGACCAGGAGGACGAGCACCACCACGATGATGATGACGATGAACATGAATGCTCCTCAGGAGAGATCTCGGGATGCATCGTAGGGCTGGACCGGTGCTCGGCCGGGATCATCGGCCTGAGACGACCCGAAGCCCGCCGCTGGTGAATGCGCTACGAAGCCGACTCGATCGCCTGTTGGTACACGCCGAGATAGCGCTGGGCGAGGCGCGCCAGCGAGAAGTCGAGCACGTGCACCGCCGCGGATTCCTCGAGGCGCGCCCGCAGGTCGTCGGCATCGAGGAGGCGGCGGAGCCCGAGCCGGAGGGCGTACGGATCGTCGGCGGCCACCATCAGCGCGTTCAGTTCGTGATGGGCGACGTTGCGATAGCCCGGAATGTCCGAAGCCAGTACCGCGGTCCCCGCTGCCATCGCCTCGAGGAGCACGATCCCGAACGATTCCTGGCCGAGCGCCGGCGCGCAGAACACCGTCGCGCCCTTGAGTCGGGCGAGCTTCTCGGGCTCGGAGATCCGGCCGAGCCACTCGACGTTGGGCGTGCGGCGGGCGCGCAGGGCATCGGTCTCGGGCCCGTCGGATGCCACCCACAGCGTCGCGTCTCGGTCGAGGCCGGTCCAGGCGTCGAGCAGGACCCCGAGTCCCTTGCGTGGTTCGTGGCGGCCCACGAACAGGACGCTCGGACGGTCCGACGTCATCGGATCCACCTTGGCGAACGCGTCGACGTCGACACCGTTCGGCAGCACGAGGTAGGAGCCACCGAGTGCCTCTTCGGCCATCGCCCGCGCGTCGGGGCTCACCGCGACCCGTACCGCGAGCCGCCGGGCAGCACTCACCGCGAGCTTGCGCAGCGCCTTGTACGCCGGGCTCCCCGCCTCCCCCGCGGCGTGGAACGTGCCCACCTTCGGGATGTCACTGCCGAGGAGTGCGGCGCTCGTCGGCCCGGGGACGAGCGGTTCGTGGAGATGTAACACGTCGGGCGCGAAGACGCGCAACGCCTCGAGGGTGCGCTCCGAGGCGATCGACTGTTCTTCGGCCATCGGTGAGATCGAACCATTGGTGGAGAAACCGATGCTCGAACCGACGGTCGTGATGCCCGGCTCTGGAGGCGGACCGTCGGTGGGCCCGATCACGCGTGCGTCGACCCCCAGCGTCCGCAGCGCGCGGGCCAGTCCGAGCACCTGACCCTGGACCCCCCCGGGGACCGACAACGAGTACGGCGAGAGGATCGAGACGCGCATCACGCGGGCGCGGGTTCGCCGCGGTCGCTCGGCCAGTTCGGTTGCATCACGTGCCACTGCTCCGGCGCCATCCGCACCAGTTCCTCGAACCGGCGGGCGAGGTCCTGGGTCACGCGCGTCACATCCTCCCGGAGGCGCCCCTGACGTTCGGTCGACAGTGGTGGTTCGATCTTCACGAAGTGGTGGCCGTGAGGCCGGAAGTACACCGCCGCCGGGATCAGGGCCGCGCCCGACCGCACCGCCAGCGTCGCCGGCCCGGCCGGGAGGGTGGTCTCCTCGTCGAAGAACTCGACGGTGACGCCGTCGCCGGCGAGGTCGCGGTCGGACAGGAGACAGACGATGCGGTTCTCCTTCAACGCCCGCAGCACACTGCTCGTGGCGTGCGGGCCGAGCGGTATCACTTCCATACCAATCGCCCGACGCATGTCCGCGAACCACTCGAACAGTTCAGGCGGTTCGAGGGCCTCGACCACGACCGTCGGCGCGACACCGCGTCCCGCGAGCCACGCCGCCGCGAAGTCGAACCCACCGAGGTGCGGGAGCGCGAGGATCACCCCTTTGCCCTGGGCCAGACCCTCGGTGATGTGGTGGAAGCCCACGGACGTCACCCGCTCCTCCACCGAGCCCTGTACGTCACTCGGCAGTCGGAACAGTTCGAGCCAGTACCGACCGTAGGACGCGAAGGTGTCGGAGACCGCGCGTTCGAGGGCCAGTCCGTCGAGCGCACCGTTGGTGGCGCGCTTCAGGTTGCGGCGCACGATGCGCCGCCGACCGGCGAGCACCGGGGTCATCGCGACCGCGCGACTGGTCGCCTCCGCGATGGGCGTGGCGACCGAGGTGGGAAGCGCGTTGGCAACGGCCGAGCCGACTCGGTAGGCGACGTAGGACGCCGACGGGAGCGCCATGGCTACGGACGGCTGCGACGCGTGGTCCGCGGGGTGCGCACCGCGCGCTGACCGCCCGAGCGGGCGTTCGTGCGCCAACGACTCTGGCCGGCGCCGGCCTCGCCATCGGCAGGACCGGGACGAAGGTGGCGAGGGCGGGGTCCCGGCCGGGGTCGGCGCTCCGGTACGTCCTCCGAGGCCTGCGCCCACACCTTGACGAACCGCTGCACCGCGGTGACCACCATCAGGGCGACCATGATCCACAACACCGGGACCAGCACGTCGAAGACGAGACCGATTCCGAGCATGACCATGCGCTCGGCCCGCTCCATCAGGCCGCCGCGGGCGTCGTACCCGAGTGCCTCGGCCTTGGCCCGCTCGTAGGAGATGAGCATCGCCAGCGCGGTGGCGGCGAGCGCGAGGACGGGGAGCCGGCCGCTGTCGCGACCCAGGTACCAGGCGACCCCGCCGAAGACCATCGCGTCGGACGCGCGGTCCATGACGGAGTCGAAGAAGGCGCCGCGCGGCGAGGCCCGCCCGGAACTGCGCGCGACCAGGCCGTCGAGGAGGTCGACCAAGCCGCTCAACGACAACGCGAGGGTCGCCCACAACAGGTGGCCGGACCCGATGAGCAGCGCGGTCGCCACCGAGCAGACGAGACCGAGCAGGGTCAGCGAATCGGGTCCGATGCCAGCGCGTTCGAACCCTTGACCTATCGGTGTCAGTCCACGCGACACGGTGGCGCGGAGACGGCCGTCGAGCATGTGCGTTCGCACTCCCTCGGGGTGGTGGCGGCGACGAGGCCAGAACGGTACCACCAGGGCGTTCTCGGCCCCGACCTTTCGCGACCCCGGAACGGGGCCACGGAGCGTGAAGCAGGCGTTCCCGGAGGGTTCCGGTGATGAGCTGCGCAATGGAAGCGATCACCGGGCCTCGGCGGCCGCTCGCCGCGACTGCGGACGGGCGAA
>JBDUBS010000640.1:0-8566 GCA_040003875.1 Acidimicrobiia bacterium
CAGGCTGCCGCCCGCCCCGCGCCGCCGGAGACCCGCGAGGAGCGGGCCGAGCTTGCCATTCCGAGCATCGTGTTCGCGGGCACTGCCATGGCGGTACTGCGCGGCTGCGTCGGCTTTCTCACCTTCCTGCTCGCGTTCCTCCTGAAGAAGCGGGGTGAGCCGGCCTGGATCTTCGGCTTGGTCCTCGGCGCGAGCGCGCTCGGTGGGTTCATCGGGGTGATGATCACACCGCGCCTGCGTCGGGTGCTGCGGGAGGAGTCGATCCTCGCCGCGTCGCTGTTGGTGCCGGCGGTGATCGCGCTGCTCGCGGCGCGTGACGGCGGGACGCTTGGTGCCGTGGCCATCGGATTCACCGTCGCGGCCGGCGCCGCCGCGGGCCGGATCGCGTTCGACAGCCTGGTCCACCGCGACGGACCCGAGCACCTCAGGGGGAGGGCATTCGCGCGGTTCGAGACGCGCTTCCAGCTGAGTTGGGTCGCGGGCGCGTTGGTACCCGTGGCGCTCCTCAACGTCTTGAACCGGCGCTGGGGTTTCTTCGTCCTCGCACTGACCCTCTTCTTTGCGGGGCTGTCGTACGTGGCCGGCCTGCGGTCGCGGGGCGAGTGGGCCGCGAGTCGGACGCGGTCGCCTCGTCGAGCGCCGGACGGCGAACTCGCCGCGGGTGACGAGGAAATAGGACCCGGTCCGGGCGCGGACGCCAGCTAGACCTGTCCCGTGGATGCAGGGATGCGGCCGGTCGCACCGGAGGAGATCGAGGCATTCGTGCTCGCCGACGGCTACGGCTTCGGCGACCGGTGGGTGCTCGCGGATCACGAAGCGTGGGCGCGCGGCGAACTCGATCGCAGTGTCGGCGGTTTCGTCGACGGTGAGATCGTCGCCACCGGCCGGAACTATTCGCTGGAGCTGACGATGCCCGGCGGTACCCGGCTGCCGGCGGGCGGGGTCAGCTGGGTGTCGACCCGCCCGACGCATCGGCGGCAAGGCCTGCTGCGCGAGGTCATGACCGCGCTGATCCTCGAGAGTCGTGGTCGAGGCGAGCCGGTCTCGGTGCTCACGGCATCCGAAGGCGGGATCTACTCGCGCTTCGGCTACGGCGTGGCCACCGAGAAGGTGAGCATCGCAGTGAGCAAGGCGACCACCCGATTTCGCGAGGAGCCGTCGATCGGAGCGCGGCGGCTGATCGACCCTCAGTCGGCGGTGGAGGTGGCCCGACCATTGTTCGAGCGGTTGCGCGAGAGCCGACCCGGAGCCGTGTCGCGCTCGGACGCGTGGTGGGCGACCGAGTGGGCACCACGCGATTGGATCGACCCGCGTCGGCGGTTCGACGTCGTGTACGAGGTCGACGGAGTGGTGGAGGGCTACGCCATGTACGCAGTCGACGGCGATTGGGACGACGGCTACACGAAGAAGGTTGTCGCAGTCCGCGAAATGTTGGCGGTGACTCCGCGCTCGGAGCACGCGCTCTGGCACTACCTCTTCAACATCGACCAGACCGTCGAACTGCGCGCGTGGCACACGCCGGTCGACTCGATGCTGCCGTGGTTGCTCACGGACGGGCGAGAGGTCCGAACCGTGAACCGACGGGATTGGCTGTGGGTGCGTCCGATCGACACCGAGATGCTTTTCGCGAGCCGGACCTACGGCGCGGACGACGAGTTGGTCATCACCGTCGCGGATCCATTTCTCGAGTTGGAGGAGACGGCGGGGACGTTCGCGGTCACGAGCTCAATGGGTGAGAGCACGTGCCGGCGCACCAACCGACCGCCCGACCTGCGACTGGACGCGGATGCGCTCGGTGCGATCATCCTGGGCGGCGTCGCCCCCAGCGTCTTGGGACGCGCCGGCCGAATCGCGGGAGGCGCCGACGAACTCCTCCGGGCCGACGGGATGTTCCGCACCGAGCAGGCACCGTTCGGGTTCACCTGGTTCTGACGCCCGGTCAGCTCCCGGCGTCGTCAGTGACTCAGCTCCAGCCGGAGGTGGCGCCCTTGACCATCCCGAACGGACCGGCGGGCCAACGGAAGCAGTCGGTCATGAGCTGGTCGACCTCGTCTGCGGTCGCGATGCCCTCGTTCACGACCTTCTGCGCCTCGGCGACCATCGCGAAGTAGACGCGGTTGGCCACGTAGCCCCAGGCCATCGCGGTGTCGGCGACGACGACCGGATGCTTCCCGCAACGCGTGGCCGCGGCCCGCACCGCTTCGACGGTCGCATCGCTCGTGTCACGGGTCCGGACGATCTCGGCCAGCTTCATGACCGGTGCCGGCGACGCCCAGTGCCAGCCCACGACCTGGCTCGGGCGACGAGTGGCCGCGCCGATCGCCTGGATCGGGAAGCCGGACGAGTTCGAGCACAGGATCGTGTGGTCGGGTGCGGCGTCGTCGAGATCTCGGAACACCCGGATCTTGAGGTCGAGGCGTTCGGGCACCGCCTCGATGACGAGATCGGTCGCGGCCGCGGTGGCGAAGTCCTCCGAGAAGTGGAGCCGCGCCAACGCGCCATCCGCATCGGCTCTCGTGAGCTTGCCCCGCTCGACGCCAGATTCGAGTCCGTACCGGCCGGTGGTGGCGTGCTCGTGACCGGTGGCGAGCGCACGTGCGTCGATGTCGTAGACGACCACGTCGTATCCCGCAGTGGCGCAGACCTGGGCGATCCCGCCGCCCATGACACCGGCGCCGAGGACGCCGATCTTCTCGATCGCTGCCATGGTGGTCCTCGTCGTCGTCGGTCGGGACGCGTCAGGCGGGCAGGTCGATGCGCGCGAGCCAGAGCCCGGGCGCCTCGAGCTCGGATTGCGTCGGGAGCAGTTCCGGTCCGGCCCAGAGCCGGTTCAGGCCCTCCATCCCCGCGCGCTCGACGACGCCCGCACAGAACGACTGCCCGCGTTCGTAGTGGGAGCGGTCGAGTTCGACGCCCAGCATTCCTTCGACGAACCGTCCGGCCTCGCCCCGCTCCACGTGATGACGGCGGAGCGCCTCGTGGATCCGCGGGTAGTCGACGAGAAGGTGCGTTCCGATGTGTTCGGTCACGAGATCGGCATGACCCTCGAGCACCGTCGTGAACTGCTGGTTGCGTTCGAGGATGGCGCGTTGACGGTCGCTGCGGAGCGCACCGAGAAGTACGTCCGGGCGTTGCGCGAGTTGCGCCATCGCCTCGGCGTCGGTCGGATCGACGTCCCCGAACGCGTCGTCGAAGGCGCGGGGGTCGAGTTCGAACGCACCGACGTACTCGGTCGCGATCGCGACGAGTCGGTCCCGGACCCACGGTTGGGTACGTTGCGCCGCGCGCACGGTCTCGGCGATGGCGACGGCGAGCCGTACTTCGCGGGCGTCGATCGACCACTCGTCGGCAAAGAGGTCGATGTTCGGCGCGACGAACGTGATGGCAGGAGAGTGCGTGGACGGCAGCGGGAGATCGAATCGACCCAGTGCATGCTGGGCGAGGTACCCGATCATCGAACCGGTCTGCGCGCCGAGAAGTAGCGGACCGAGCATGCCCATCAGCCCGCGGATCCCGTCGGCGCCGAGTGGCATCCCGAGCATGTCGGCAGTGGCGGCCTCGACGGTCTCGTCGTCGGCATCCGCCAGATCAGCGGCGAGCGCGGTCTGCATGGTGGACGCCAGGGTCTCGAGCACGGGTCGGAGCCCGTCGAGGTGGCGATGGACCCACTCTCTCCGGTCGATGACCTCGACCGGGAGGCTCGCGACGTCGGTGAGGCCGGTTTCGGTCACGACCGGTCCGACGGCAGTGTGCGCGAGTTCGACGAGTTCGGAACGAGCGGCATCCGAGATCGGAGCCGTCGGGGTGGGAGTGGCGGACTCGCCGAATGCGACCTGCTCCGCGACCTGGCGTGCGATCTCCCAGTTCAATGGGCCCGGAGACTGCATGATCCGCATCGCCTCGGCCATGTCGACCTGCGAGAGATCGAACGGTAGGCCGAGGGCACCAAAGGGGTTGGTCGGGTCGGATGGGTCTCCGGTTTGAGGATCGTCGGCCACGCGGTCAGTCTAGGGACGACCATGACCAACTCCACCGTCGCTCGCTCAGTGGCCATCACCGGTGTCGCAGGCTTCATCGGGTCCCGGTTGGTGCCCCGATTGTCGGCGGCCGGCGTCGAACGTATCGTCGGCCTCGACGTCCGCGACCCCACCAGGGGTGCCGTCGGTTTCGAACACCACCTGGTCGACGTGTCGACTCGCGATCTCGAGATCTGGCTGCGCGGTGTCGACACCGTCGTCCACCTGGCGGCGATCCTCGACCCGATCATCGACGGCGAGCGGATGGCGCGGGCAAACGTCGAGGGCACGCGCCGCGTGCTCGACGCGGCCGCCGCGGCCGGCGTCCGCAAGGTCGTGCGAGTCTCCACGGCCGCGGTCTACGGCGCGTGGGCGACGAACCCGGTGCCGCTCACCGAGGACGCGCCGCTCCGGCCGAATCCCGGCTTCGGACCCGCGATCCAGGCCGCCGAAGCCGAACGACTCGTCTTCGAGTGGCAACTCGACCATCCCGACGTCACCGTCACGGTCCTGCGCGCCGCGCCGGTCCTCGGGGCGGGTGCCGGCCACCTTTGGGCGCGACTGCTCGCCGGTACCAGGAGGGTGCGCGTCCGCGGCGAGGGTGCACCCGTCCAGGTCACCCACGTGGACGATCTCGTCGACGCACTCACCCGGCTCGTCCTGGCTGACCACTCGGGCGTGTTCGATGTCGCCGCGCCCGGATGGGTCGGCGCCGACGAGGTCCGTGCGTTGTTGCCTCACGGATCGCTGCCGGCGCTCCCGCTCGACGTCGTGCGTCGAGTCTTGACGCGCGCGTGGAACTCCGGACTGGCCGACGTCCCCCCGTCAGTCGTGCCGTACTTGCTTCATCCGTGGGTCGTCGCGACGGATCGGCTCGAAGCGCTCGGGTGGCGGGCCGAGCACACGAACGAGGAGACGTTGCTCGAGACGCACGAGGCACTCACCGCGGCGAAGCGTCCGTTCGCCACTAGCGCGGCCGTCGGTGCCGGTGCGGTCGCGATCGGTGTCTTCGGTGGCCTCGCCGGTCGCCGGTGGTGGAACACACACCACTGACCGGACCGTCGTCGCGCCTGGGAACCTCTCCGCCGATCAGCCCGCCGCGGGTTCGAGATGCGCGGTGTTCCACGCGTCCCAGTCGGGCGTGAAGTAGCGCAGTCGCACCTTCTTGTACTCCTTGATCGACCAGAGCAGCGTGTATTCGCTCACTCCGGTCTCGCTCGCGATCGCTTCGATGGTGGCCTCGCAGTCGCGTGCGCTGCGCCCGTGCACCATCGTGAAGACGGTGTAGGGCCAATCGTCGTAGGTGGGGCGCCGGTAGCAGTGGGACACGGCGGCGAACCCGGCCATCTGCGGACCGATGGCGTCCAGGTCGTCCTCGGGGACGGCCCACACCCCCATCGCGTTGGCCTTGAAGCCCGCGTTGCGGTGGTTCATGACCGCGGCGAAGCGCCGCATCAGCTTCCGCTCGGTGAACGACCCGAGGATCTCGAGCAGTTCGTCTTCGGTGATGCCGAGTCGCTCGGCCTGGACCGCGAACGGACGGGGCACGAGCGGGAGATCTTCTTGGCACAGCTGGATCGCGGCGACTTCGAGCGCGCTCAGGTCCGGCGCGGGCATCTCGGCTTTGCGCTCCGGCCGCTCGTGCTCGAGCACCTCGGCCTTGGCGTCGGCCGCGGTCGCACCGGTCATGTCGAGCTTGACCCCGATCTTGTACAGCTTGAGCGTCGGCAGTTTGCGGGTGACCCGGGCGCCCGATGCCTGGTGCAAGACGTCGAGGTGGGCATCGAAGTCCTCGCCCGGCGGCACCGCGAGCGTGTACCAGAGGTTGTAGTCGTGGTTCCGCTTGTAGTTGTGGCTCACGCCGGGGTGCGCGTTGATCGCTTCGGCCGCCGCGTCGATCTGGTCGGGATCGATCTTCGCGGCGATCAGGGCCGAGGTGTAGCCGAGCGCGCGGGTGTCGAAGATGGCCGAGAGTTGGCGCAACACCCCGGCGTCCTTGGCGGTACGGAGCCGGTCGATGACCTCCGACTCGCTCAGGCCGAGTCGCTCGCCGAGCACGGCGTACGGCCGCGCGTCGAGTGGGAACGACCACTGCACCGCATTGAGGAGTTGGGCGTCCGCATCGGTGATGTCCATCGGGCCATTCTCGCGCCCGGTCGACGGTGGCGTCCCACCGCGGCCGACGGCACCTGCTCAGCCGGTCCCGGAGGCCGCGATCGGTTGGATCGACGTGGGGCTGGAGCCGGCGGCGGGTGACCCGGGTGGAACCACGGCGTCCTGGAGGCTGGCGGTCATGGACACCCGGTCCTTGCCGCGCGCGACGGTGATCCGGACCCGCTCGCCGGCCGAGCGGCGGTGCAGCTCGTAGACGAGCCGGGCGGTATCGGGGGTCGCGTCGGCGTCGACGGCGAGGATCCGGTCGCCGACGCGGAGCCCGGCCTTGGCTGCACTCGCACCCGCGGTCATGGCGGTCACCGTCGCCCCGGGCTCGCGGGTGTCGGTGGCCAAGAGCCCGAGCGCACCGTGGCTGGCCCGGCCCTTATTGGCGAGTTGCACGGTCACGTCGTGGGCCGTCTCGCCGGGGATGGCGGTCCCGTTCGCGTCGAGTGGGTTGGGTCCCACGAGCACACCGACCACCCGCCCGTGCTGGTCGACGAGCGCGCCGCCCCGTGCCTCCGAGGCGAGTTCCGCGCTTGTCGTGATCATCCCGGCACGCGTAATGCCGCTCGCGTCGGTGGCGAACCCACCGGTGGCGGTGACCACGCCCGTGGTGACCCACGGCGCGTTCGCAGCGTTGCGGCCGACGGCCACGACCCACTCGCCGGGCTGCACGGCGACGGTGCTGGCGAGCTGGGTGGGTTCGACCGACAGCGTCGGCACCTCGAGCAGTACGAGCCCGGTGACGGTGTCGCGCCCGAGTTCGCGCGCCGCGTGCCACCGGCCGTTCGTGAGACTGACCTCGATGTGGTCAGCCGAACCCGCGGCGCCGTCGATCACGGCGATGGTCGTGAGGATCTGGTGGGCGCCGACCGCGATACCCGATCCGCGGTGCTCCGACCCGTCGGCGTCGTCGATGACGACGGACGCGACTCCGGGGCTCACCAGCGTGGCGACGCGGGCGGCATCGGTGGAATCGGTCGTCCGGGCGCGCATGGTCACGACTCGCGGATTCCGGTCGAACGTGCCGACGATCGCCAGGACGGCCACCGCCGCCACCGCCCCGACGGCACCGGCGGCGATCGTGAGCAGGGCGTCGCGTCGCCAGTGTCGCGTCGCGGGTTCCGCGGCCGGTGCAGGGGCGGCGCGACTCTCCGCGAAGAGCTCGGAGGGGTGGATCCACGGGCGATCGAAGGGGTGAGGTGGGGGGCCGGACCCCTCGTCGTCTCCCGTGTCACCCGGCATTTTCGAGATCCTACCGACGACCTCGCGGCGAGAATCCGCGCCCACAGCAGGATTCGGGCCCGTCATCCCTACAATGAAGCTCGTGCATGCTCCGACCGCACCCCCGGGACCCGACTGGGTCGCGCTGGGTCCCGATCCGCTCCCGGTGACCGAAGCCACGGCATGGGCCACCGTCTCCGGCGCGGGCGCCGTCGTCACCTTCCTCGGCGTCGTGCGCGATCACGCCGACGGTCGGACCGATGTCACCGCGCTCACCTACGAGGCGTACGAATCCGAGGCGCTACGGATCATGGGCGAGATCGTCGCGGCGGCGCGGCTCCGCTGGCCGGAGATCGCTCGTCTCGCCCTGCTCCATCGGCTCGGCACCCTCACGCTCACCGAGGCATCGGTCGCGGTGGTGGTGTCGAGTGCGCACCGGGGGGTCGCGTTCGAGGCGGCGCAGTTCACGATCGACACACTCAAGGATTCCGTCCCGATCTGGAAGCAGGAGCACTGGTCCGGCGGCGCCGACTGGGGTACCCGCGCACGCGATGTCCGGGCGCTCAGCCGAAACGACGGGAGCTGACCATGGAGTTCTTGGCCTTGGCCCTCGGCGTGATCATCGTCGGCGTGACCATCGTGCTGCTCCGGAACCGCCGGCCGCACGGCCTGCACTCGGGCATCGAGGATTTCGCGGCACGGCGGGACGCACTGGCTCCCGACGCGGCGCCCCGAACACGGGGTCGGCGCACTGGCTAGAGACCTCGCGATCGATCTCGGCACCGCCAACACCCTGGTGTACGCGCGTGGCCAGGGGATCATCCTCAACGAACCCACGGTGATCGCGCTGAACAGCCGGTCGAACGACGTCCTGGCGATGGGTCACGAGGCGTGGCAGATGATCGGCCGGACGCCGGGCTACATCGTCGCGGTGCGCCCGCTCCGCCAGGGTGCCATCACCGACTTCGACGTCACCCAGCGCATGATCCGCCTGCTGCTGCAACGCGCCGGGGTCTCCAAGTTCAACCGGCCGCGAGTGGTGATCTGCGTGCCGTCGGCCATCACCGAGGTCGAGCGGCGCGCCGTCACCGAAGCCGCCCGCCGCGCCGGAGCCGCCGACGCGCAGCTCATCGAGCAGCCCATGGCCGCGGCCATCGGGGCCGGGCTGC
>JBDUBS010000097.1:0-2560 GCA_040003875.1 Acidimicrobiia bacterium
ATCGAGCCGACGGCGATCCCGGTCACCCGGACCTTGGGCGCGAGGTCGGCGGCCATCAGCCGGGTGAGGTGGCTGAGCGCGGCCTTCGCGGTGCCGTACGCGCTGAACCCGCGGTCGCGCAGCCGACCGATGGCAGACGAGATGTTGACGATCGCACCTTCGCCCTGCTCGAGCATCTGGGGCACGGTCGCCTTCGAGAGCACAAAGGCCGTCGTGGTGTTGAAGTGGAACGCGCGCTCGAAGTAGCCGGGGCTCGTGTCGAGGAACGGACGCGGTGGCGTGCCCCCGGCGTTGTTGACCACGATGTCGACCCGCCCGAACTCCTCGATCGTGGCCTCGGCGAGCGCCACGATGTTGGCGTTCTCGTTCACGTCGGTCGGGATCACGAGGGCCCGGCGCCCGAAGCCACGGACGTCCGCCGCGACCGTTTCGAGTTGTTCGGCCGTGCGGGACGCCAGGACCACGTCGGCCCCCGCCTCCGCCAGCCCTCGTGCCGTCGCGGCCCCGATGCCGCGTCCGGCGCCGGTCACGATGGCGATCTTTCCGTCCAGTCGGAATCGTTCGAGCACCGGTCCTCCTCGTCGCCTCGTCGTTCGGTCGGGTGGAGGGGACCGTACCCGACCCGATTCGCCGCTCGATGGCTGACCCGGTTGGCCGCTCCGTTCGCGTGCCGGAAACCGATGGTCGCCGCACGATCGGGCGTCGCGGCTTAGTTTGTCGGCGGGAGGACAGGCATGGTGGCCCGACGATGAGCCAGGAGCAGCGCGGCGTGGCCGCGGTTGCGGTGCGCGGCGTGTCGAAACGCTTCGGTACCGTGGTCGCGGTCGACGACGTCTCGGTGGAGATCGAGCCCGGCGAGTTCTTCTCGTTGCTCGGCCCGTCCGGGTCGGGCAAGACCACGATGCTCCGGATGATCGCGGGCTTCGAACTGCCATCGAACGGACACATCGAACTCGGCGGCCAGGACGTCACCAAGCGACCGCCGTTCGATCGCGACGTCAACACCGTGTTCCAGGACTACGCGCTGTTCCCGCACATGGACGTACGCCGCAACGTGGAGTACGGGCTGCGCGTCAAGGGTGTCGCGAAGCCGGCCCGCAAAACGCGTACCGAAGCGGCGCTCCACGCGGTGCGGCTCGACGAGTTCGGTGACCGCAAACCCGACCAGTTGAGCGGCGGGCAGCGGCAGCGCGTCGCGCTGGCTCGGGCACTGGTCAACGAGCCGAAGGTGTTGCTGCTCGATGAACCGCTGGGGGCGCTCGACCTCAAACTCCGTGAGGAGATGCAGCTCGAGCTGGCGCGCATCCAGCGTGACGTCGGGATCACGTTCATCTTCGTCACCCACGACCAGGGCGAGGCGCTCACGCTCAGCTCGCGGATCGCGGTGTTCAACGAAGGTCGTATCGAGCAGGTGGGCTCGCCGCGGGAGATCTACGAGTCACCCGCCACCGAGTTCGTGGCCCGGTTCGTGGGTTCCACCAGTGTGATCAGCGGCGCGGCCGCCCGTGCGCTGCTGGGCGCGGAGGGTTCGTTCAGCGTTCGCCCCGAAAGAGTCCGGATCCTCGACGCCAACCCGAAGACCCCCACCGACTCCCGCGACGGCGAAGTACGCGCTCCCGGGGTCGTCGCCGACATCCAGTACCACGGCGATGGCACGCGCGTGCGGGTGGATCTGGACGCAGGGTCGACCGTGCTCGCCGAGGTGGCGAACCTGGGCACCGCCCCGATCGACCGCGGCGCGCGCGTTGCAGTGTCGTTCGCGCGCGCCGACGCCCTCTCTCTGACCGAAGTACCGACCAGTGCAAACGAGGAGAAATCATGAAACGACTCATTCGATTCGGCGCGCTCGTCGCGACCCTGGTGTTCGTCCTCGTGGCGTGCGGGAGCAGCGGCGGGTCGTCCTCCAAGTCGGGCGGCTCGAAGACCGATGGAACCAGTGGTGGCAAGGTCTCGATCCTCGCGTGGCCGGGCTACGCGGAGAACGGCTCGACGTCCAAGGACGTGAACTGGGTGACCCCCTTCGAGCAGCAGTCGGGGTGTAAGGCGTCGGTGAAGACCTTCGGGACGTCCGACGAGGCGTTCCAACTGTTCAACACCGGTCAGTACGACGTGGTCTCCGCGTCGGGAGACTCGTCGCTGCGCAGCGTCGCCAACGGTGACGCCGCGGTCATCGACACCGCGAAGGTCACCACCTACGCGGACCTCGCCGGCTTCCTCAAGGGCAAGGCGTGGAACACCGTCGACGGCAAGGTCTACGGGGTGCCCCACGGCTGGGGCGCCAACCTGCTGATGTACAACGAAACCGCGGTCACTCCCGCACCCGACAGTTGGGGTGCGGTGTTCGAGGCGTCGTCGCCGTACAAGGGCAAGGTCACTGCGTACGACTCGCCGATCTACATCGCTGACGCGGCGCTCTACCTGTCGAAGACACAGCCCGATCTGAAGATCACCAATCCGTACGCGCTCGACGACAAGCAGTTCACGGCCGCGGTCGACCTGCTGAAGCAGCAGAAGCCGAACATCGGCGAGTACTGGAGCGACTACCTGAAGGAGCAGGAGG
>JBDUBS010000332.1:0-8543 GCA_040003875.1 Acidimicrobiia bacterium
GTTCACCCCGACGGGAATCGGCATCGCGGTAGTGACCGTGACACTCACCGACAACGGAGGCGTCGCCAACGGAGGCAGTGACACCTCGTCGGTGCAGACGTTCACTATCAGCGTGACCTGATCCGAGGACAGCCGCGTTGCCACGATGCTCGCCTGACCCCGCTCAGGGGGTTCTACGCGCCGGCGGCCTTCTGGCCGGCGAGCCAGGTCTTGCGCAGCTTGCGCCGCTCGTCTTCGGTCGTGCCGCCCCAGACGCCGGCTTCCTGGTTGGTGGCGAGGGCGAACTCGAGGCACTGCCCGTGTACCGGACAGACCTGGCAGATTTCCTTGGCGGCGTCGATCTGGTCGAGCGCGATACCGGTGGCACCGATGGGGAAGAACAGGTCGGAGTTCGAGTCCCGACACAGTGAGCGCGTCCGCCAGTCGTCGGCATCCCAGTCGTGTGTGCGAATCCAGGTCAGTGCCACAACGCGCCTTTCGTCGGGGTCCGGGTTGCCCCGGACCGGGTGTCCCCGGGCCGAGCCTCGAAGCCCCCAGAACCTACGAGTGAACGAGAACGCGTTGCAAGGGGTCTGACCTGCCTTTTTGCAGGTCGACTGCGAATACGCTCATCCGATGACCGGTACCGGACCTCTGATCGTCGGCCACCGGGGATCGCCTCGCTCGGAACGGGAGAACACGCTGGCCGCGTTCGCCGCCGCCCGAGCCGAGGCCGCCGACGGCGTCGAACTCGACGTGCACCTCGCCACCGACGGCGAGTTGGTCGTCTACCACGACGCCGAGATCGAGGGATTCGGGGTCCTCGCCGCCCACGCGAGCGCCGAGATCCGGTCGGGGTTTCCGTGGCTGCCGACGCTGTCCGAGGTACTCGACGAGTGTGCGGGCCTGCTCGTCAACATCGAGATCAAGAACTCCCCACCCGACGCGGACTTCGACCCGGACGAAGGTGCGGCGGCAGCCGTGGTGGCGCTGCTCGACGCCCGTGACCGCCGCGACGACGTGATCGTCTCGTCGTTCCACCTCCCCTCGATCGAACGCGTTCGCGCGTTGAGCGGTTCGATCCCGACCGGCTACCTCGCAGTCCTCCGGCCTCCTCCGCTCGAAGCCCTGGCCGCGGCCGTCGCGGGCGGGCACACTGCGATCCATCCGTTCTTCGGGGTGCTGGCCGATGAAGGGGCCGCGACGGTCGTCGCGGCGGCCCTCGCAGCGGGGATCCGCGTGAACACCTGGACCGTCAACGATCCGGACGAGATCGTGCGCCTCGCCGCCGCCGGAGTCGACGCGATCATCACCGACAGTCCCGTCGACGCGCGTCGAGTCCTCGGCCGGACCTGACGCGAACCGCTGGGTGCGGAAGATGGTTCAGGCGCGCGACTGCGTGGCGCCGACCCAACTCGCGTAGAGCGACGCGTAGACGCCGCCGGCCGCCACCAGTTCGGAGTGCGGGCCGTGTTCCACGATCCGACCCGCGTCGAACACGAGGACGACGTCGGCGGCTTCCGCGGTGGAAAGGCGGTGGGCCACGCTCACGGTCGTCGCGCCTGCGGCCACCCGCAACAGCGCGGTGGTGAGGGCGCGCTCGGTCTCGGGGTCGACGGCACTGGTGGCCTCGTCGAGCACGAGCAGTCCGGGCTGTGCGATATGGGCCCGGGCGAGTGCCACGAGTTGCCGTTCTCCCACCGAGAGACCGTCGCCGCGTTCGCCGACCACGGTGTCGAGGCCGAGCGGCATGCGCGCGAGCCAATCGTCGAGTCCGAGTTGCACGAAGACGTGCTCGATGTCTCGGTCGGTCGCGTCGAGCCGGCCGACGCGCACGTTCTCGCGGATGGTGTCGTCGAAGAGGAAGCCGTCCTGGGGGACCAGGCGGATGGTGCTACGCCGCACCTCGCCCCGTACGAGACGCAGATCCTCGCCGCCGATCTCGATCGCGCCGCCGGTGGGGTCGGCGAGGCGACACAGGAGGGATGCGAACGTGGTCTTGCCCGAGCCGGTCTCACCCACGACCGCCACGTTGGTCCCGGCAGGGATCTCGATGCACACATCGGTCAGTACCTGGGGTCCGGTGCGGTAGCTGAAGTCCACATGGTCGGCGCGGATCGTGAGCGGACCGCCGGGGAGGCCGACCCCGTGGGGATCGTCGGCCACGTCGATGGGGATGTCGAGGACGTCGAGCACCTTGCGCCATCCGGCGATCGCGGTCTGGGTCTGGTCGATGATCTCGCTGATCTCGGCGATGGGGAAGAGGAGCAGGTTCATCAGGAACGCGAAGGCGATGACGGTGCCGAGGTCCAGACCGAGTTCCACTCCGGAGAAGGCGGCGATGGCGACCACGGCCGCGAGGGCGAGTGACCCGAACATGTCACCGACGGGGAACATCAAGGCGAAGTAGCGGCCGGCTTCGCGATGGGCGAGATACAACCGCTGGATGCGGTCGTGCAGCCGCGCCCGGGCCCGGTCCTCGAGGCCGTAGGCGCGCACCGCCGCCGCGCCGGTGATCGCCTCGGAGAACTCACCGAGCATGTCGCCGGTGCGCACCCGGACCTTGTCGTACGCGACGAGTTGGCGCCGTTGCAGGAACCGCAGGATCGGGATCACCGGCAGGAACGCCACGATCGTGATCAGGGTGAGTTGCCACGAGTAGATCGCCATCACCACGAGCGTGCCGAAGACCAACGCGGTGTTGACCACCCAACTCACCGCGCCCCAGTTGACGAAACGGGCGAGGGTTTCGATGTCGCTCGTGACCCGGGCCACCAGCACGCCCCGCTTGGTCTCGTTCTGCTCGGCGACGCTGAGCCGGTGGATGTGCTCGAACACCCGCACCCGCAGCGCGAACAGCGCACCCTCGGCCGTGCGGATCAGGCGCAGGTAGGTGATGCGGGAGAGCACCATGAGGACGATCACGCCGACGGCCGTGAGCGCGCATGCGGTGAGGACGAACCCGGCCTGGAATCCGTGCTTGTGCAGCACGCCCTTGTCGAGCACCTGTTGGATCGCGACCGGGATCAGCAGTTTGCCCGCGGCGACGACCACCGCGAACGCGAGCGAGACCATGACGCCCTCACGGACTTCGGGCATGACCGCGATCCCACGGCGCAGGACGGAGAATGCGCCGGTCGGTTCCGGCTCCTCGACGCCGTAGTCGTCCGCGGGAGGTTCGCGGTGTGCATGACTGCGGTCGACCAGCTCGTCGAGGGAGCTGTCGTGCGCGGTCTCGGCCAGCACGTCGAGCGCGGCATCGTGTTCGCTGGCGGTGCTCATGGCGCACCGTCTGCCGGTTCGAGATCGAGGTCGTCGTCATCGACGTCGAGCAGGCCGTCGTCCGGAGTGTCGTACGCGGTGAGCATCGCGACGTAGTCGGGGTCGGTCGCGAGCAGCTCGGCGTGCGTGCCGGCGGAGACGATCCGGCCACCGTCCATGCGCAGGATGCGGTCGGCGAGCTCCACCGTCGACCGGCGGTGCGCGACCACGAGCGTGGTCATCTGCAACTCGGTGCGGAGCGCGTGGAGGATGCGGGCCTCCACCCGGGGGTCGATGGCCGAGGTCGCATCGTCGAGAACGAGGAACTGCGGCCGGCGGGCCAACGCCCGGGCGAGGGCGAGGCGTTGACGCTGCCCGCCGGAGAGGGTGACCCCGCGTTCGCCGAGGATCGTGTCGACGCCATCGGGCAGCGACGCGACGAAGCGGGCCGCCTGAGCTACCGCGAGTGCCGATTCGAGCCGGTCGGTCCCGTGCTCGGTACCGACGAGCACATTCTCGGTGACGGTGTCGGCGAAGACGAACGACTCCTGGAAGACGAGTGCGAGCAGATCCCGCCGGGCTTCGCGTTGGAGTCGGTCGGGCGCAAGCCCGTGGACACGGATCGCGCCTCCCGTCGGAGCATCGAGGCCGACGAGCAACTCGCAGAGGGTGCTCTTGCCGCACCCGGTGGGGCCGACGAGGGCGACGATCTCACCCGGAGCGATCGCGAGGTCGATGCCGTCGAGGACGAGTTCACCGGTCGGGTAGGCGAACCGCACCTCGCGGGCGACGACCTCGGCCGGCGTGCCCGGCGGCGATGCGTGGTCGTGCGGAGGTTCGGCGTGGGGCGCGGCGAGGAGCCGGTCGAGTCGCTCGGTGGCCACCACTGCCCGCGGCATCTCTTCGAGGAGGAACCCGACCACGCGCATCGGGAACGCCAGCAGGGTGAACAGTGCCATCGCCTGCACCACGTCACCGGGCGAGATCACGCCGTCGGAGATCCGCCAACTACCGACGGCGAGGATCGCGACGATGCCGAGGTCGGCCAGCGCGTCGAGCGCGGGTTCGAAAAACGCGCGCAGGCGACCGACCTCGATCCGCTCCCGGCGCAGTTCGTCGGCCGCGACCGACAGGCGAGCGATCTCGTGGTCCTCGAGCCCGAGCGACTTCACCGCCAGCGCGCCGTCGAAGCTCTCGTGGGCGATGCTCGAGACCTCGCCCACGTGGGCCTGGACCGCCGCGGCCGGTCGCTCGACGCGCCGCGTGTAGTACCGGTTCAACAGGGCCATCGTGGGGAACAGCACCACGCCGACGAGCGCGAGGATCGGATCGACGGCCACCAGTGCGATCACCGAGAAGACGATGAGGATCAGCAGTCCGGTCGAGAACGGCAGGGGGTTCACCACCTCGGTGGCGGCGAGCACGTCGGCGTCGGCGTCGGCGAGCATCGTGCCGGTGGACGCGCTGCGGTGGAACTCGAGCGGGACTGCGAGGAAGTGGTCGGCGACCGTCCGCCGCAGCCACGCCTGCCCGAGCCAGGTGGTCTTGCCCGCGAAGTAGCGCCGGGTCACCGTGCCGATGGCGCGCATGGTGGCCACCACCATGATGAGTGACACCCAGGTCCAGGTGGTGGCGCTCTTCACCCCGGTCTTGGAGAACCCGGGCGTGAGCACCTGGTCGGTGACCTTCCCGAGCACGAGCGTGCCGAGCACCGACGCGCCCGCGTACACGACCGCACCCGCGATCGCGATCGAGAACGGGATCGGGTTGAGGCGCACGAACCGCGCCAGGACCTTGAGGCCGCGCCGGAGCGGGTGACGCGGCGGGCCGTCGTCGGCGATCTCCTCGGCGACGGGTTGGTCGGCAAGCGGTTGATCAGGCAGCGTGGCGGTCATGGCACCACCATCGTGAGGGCGTCGGGGAGGTACGCAATGTCGAGCCGGCGGACATTGCCCAGGTAGTCGCCATCGACCTGGTACGGGAACGGCTCGTCGCTGGTGATGGTGGCTGCGGTGACGTCGTCGCGCTGGACGACATCACGTTGACGGTGGAGCAGCTTGGGCGAGAACAGGGCGCGGGCAGTGATGCTCAGGATGCTCGGCGTGTGGCGCGCCTTGACGACCGTGAAGCTGAGTGGGCTGGCGAGGTTGGCGGCGGGCGCGACGGTCACGGGGCGCTGTCCGAGGTAGGTATACGGGCTGGTCTTCGAGATGATCAGGAAGGTGGCGCCTTCCACCCGTTCGCCGTCGGCGAACGTGATCACGAAGCGCCCGCGCGAGTGGTCGTAGGTGCGCAGCCAGGTATTGAATGCCGCCATCACGAACAGGGGATGCGCGGCGTAACGCTTGAACGCGGCCCGTCGTTCCACGGCCTCCACGACCGCAGCGTCGAACCCGACCCCGCAGTGAAAGAGGAAGTGCCGGTCGCCGATGCGACCCAGCCCGATGCGCTGGAACGACTTACGCTCCAGCGAGTCGAGGAGCTCGGACGTGGCCTCCACCGGGTCGTCGGCCAGGCCGAGGGTGCGGGCGTACACGTTGGTGGAGCCGCCCGGCAATGGAGCGAGCGCGGTGTTTGTCCCGACCAGCCCGTCGGCGGCTTCGTTGAGCGTGCCGTCACCCGCGAGCACCGCCACGACGTCGACCCCTTCGGCCGCGGCGCCCCGGGCGAGGCGCGCCGCGTGACCCCGGCGGGAGGTCTCGGCCACCTCGAGATCGTGGTCGGCGCCGAGTGCTTTCTGGATCACGACGCGTTTGGGCGCGGTGACCGAAGAGGCAGTCGCGTTGACGATGAGGAGCACCCGCACAACGGCGCAGGCTACCGGCCGGGGTGCGCGAACCTCCGTGGGTTGTGGGGCCCGCTCGGGACCGCGCCAAGCTGTCCGGGTGAGCCCCGGGTTGGAAGCGCTGGCGACCGAGATCTCGGCGTGTCGCGCCTGCCCGCGGCTCGTCGCCTGGCGCGAACTGGTCGCGATCGAGAAGCGGGCCGCGTTCCGCTCGGAGACATACTGGGGACGCCCGGTGCCCGGGTTCGGCGATCCGGAGGCCCGGGTGCTCGTCCTCGGATTGGCCCCGGCGGCGCACGGGGCGAACCGCACCGGCCGGGTGTTCACCGGCGACCGCTCGGGCGACTGGCTCTACGCGTCGATGTTCCGAACGGGGTTCGCGAATCAGCCCACCTCCGTAGCGCTCGGCGACGGTCTGGTCCTGCGCGACGCGTACGTATCGGCCGCGGTTCGGTGTGCGCCGCCGGAGAACAAGCCGACCCCAGTCGAGCGCGACACGTGCCTCCCGTTCTTCGTGCGGGAGCTGGCGCTGCTGACCCGGGTGCAGGTGATCGTGACGCTGGGCGCCTTCGCCTACGAGACGTTGTGGAGCGGGCTGCGCGCTGGGGGAGTGGACCTGCCGCGACCCCGACCGAAGTTCACCCATGGGGTCGAGGTGGTGACCGAGCGGGCGACGATCGTCGGCTGCTTCCACCCGAGCCAGCAGAACACGTTCACCGGCAAGCTCACCGAGCCGATGATCGACGCGGTGTTCGCGCGCGCTCGCAGGCTGGCGGGGGAGTAGTGCTCAACCGACGCGATTTCAGCCCAGGAGCGCGATGAGCTCGGCGGTGCCGTACCCGACCGCGATCACGCCGAGCACGCTCGCGACCACGATGCGGAGATGGCGGTCGCTCGCCTTGATCGCGAGGTGCGCGCCCACTCGCGCGCCGGGGATCGCGCTCACCATGAGCGGGACGGCGTAGAACCAGTTCACGTTCCCGAGCAGGTGGTGCGTGATGGTCCCGGGAATCGCGATGAGACCGACGCACGCGAGCGACGTGCCGATCGCCTCCTTGAGGTCGAGGCCGACGAGGCCGGTGAACGCAGGGACCATGAGGATGCCGCCGCCCACACCGAGGAAGCCGGAGAGCAACCCGGCGAGCACGCCGATGCCGGCGAGCAACGGGATCCGGAGGTCGTAGGTGCGAGCACCGTCGGCATCGGTGGCGACGGACGCGCGGGCGCCGGTGCCGGTGCGGTACGCGGTGAAGGCCATCAATCCGGCCGTCATCACCATCTGGACGTGACCGCGCCCAGGGAAGAGGTCCGACGCGATCGCGCCGGCGGCGGCGAAGAGGGCTCCGGCCAATCCGGTGGCCAGTACCACCCGTCGCCGGATGAGCCCGTCGCGCGAGTACCGCAGCGAACCCGCGATCGACGACGGGATGATCGAGGGGAGGGTGCTGCCGACGGCTTGGAGCGGCGTCGCGCCGAGGGCGAGGATCGCGGGCGTGGAGATGACGGCACCGCCGACGCCGAAGACCCCCGAGAGCATCCCGGTGAAGAACCCGGCGACGAGGACCAGGACGACGACGACCGGGTCCGACATTGGGGCGACACTACCGAAGCCCGGCCCGGTACCCTTGCGGTCATGTCGCAAGCCGGATCGCCTCCGTTGGCGCTGCGCGGTGTCTATCTCCCGCTGATCACGCCGTTCGCCGCCGACGGATCGGTCGCCCTCGACGCCGTCACGTCACTCTGCAACGAGTACCTCGACGCGGTGGCCACCGGCATCGTGCCGCTCGGGACCACGGGTGAGAGTTCGGCCCTGACCGCCACCGAGAAGCGCGCCGTGGTCGACGCGTGCTCGGCGGTGTGTGTCGCGCGCGGTGCCCAACTGATCGTCGGCGCGGGAACCAACTCGACTGCGACCACGATCGAGGCGGTCAAGTCCTTCGCTGACGTGCCCGGTCTGTCCGGGGTCCTCATCGTGGTCCCGTATTACGTGCGCCCGTCCGAGGCGGGCATCGTGGCGCATTTCCGCGCGGTGGCCGACGCGTCGCCCGCGCCCGTCGTGCTGTACAACGTTGCCTTTCGCACCGGTCGGAACCTCTCGGCCGTGGGTGTCATCGAAGCCGCGGCGCATCCCAACATCGTGGGGATCAAGCAAGCCGCCGCGGGTCTCGATCTCGACACGCTGGAACTGCTGCGCGATGCGCCCGACGACTTCGCGGTGCTCGGCGGCGAGGACCCGTTCCTGTTCCCGGTGGTGCTGATGGGCGGTGCGGGCGCGATCTGCGCGTCGGCTCACGTGTGCACCGAGCACTTCGTCTCGATGATCGAATGCGGGATGGCGGGCAAGGTCGAGGAAGGGCGGGCGCACGCCGAGGCGTTGCTGCCGGTGGTGCAGGCCTGCTTCGCCGAGCCGAACCCCGCCGTCTTCAAGGGTGTGCTCCACGCTCAGGGTCGCATCCCGACCCCCGACGTCCGCATGCCCCTGACCAACGCGAGTCCGGCCGCGATCGACACCGCCCTC
>JBDUBS010000163.1:0-8534 GCA_040003875.1 Acidimicrobiia bacterium
CAGCAGAAGCCGAACATCGGCGAGTACTGGAGCGACTACCTGAAGGAGCAGGAGGGCTTCACCAAGGGAAGCCTCGTGCTCGGGACCACCTGGCAGGTGATCACCAATGGTGTGGTCGCCGACACGGCGTCGCCGCCGGTGAAGGCGATCATCCCGAAGGAGGGTTCGACCGCATGGTCGGACAGTTGGATGGTCTCGACGAAGTCGAAGAACGTCGCCTGCGCGTACAAGTGGATCAACTGGATCACCAGTCCGAAGGTCCAGGCGCAGGTGGCCGAGTACTTCGGTGAGGCGCCGGCGAACCTCCAGGCGTGCGCCGAGACGACGGACAAGAACTGGTGCACCACGTACCACGCCGACGACAAGCCCTTCTACGACCAACTGGCGTACTGGACGACGCCGACGGCGAAGTGTGCCGACGGTAGAACCGACGTCCAGTGCAAGGCCTACAAGGACTGGACCGCCGCGTGGGACGAGATCAAGGGAAGCTGATCGTGGTGGGGGCGGGCCGAACCGGCCCGTCCCCACGATCGGTGTCCGACGCCCCATGACCACCGTCGACGACGCGACGCCGTCGACCGGCGCTCGGCGTCGGCTCGCGCGGTTCTTCGCCCGCCATCCCCGCGCCCGTCTCGGCCTCCAGCTCGGTGCGCCGGGCGGTTGGTTGCTGATCGTCTACATCGGGTCGCTCGCGGCCCTCATCGTGACGTCGCTCTACCGGTTGGTCGAGGACCCGACGGGCCTGGTGACCAAGCTCGACACGACCGTCGGATTCGGGAACTTCGATCGGGTGATCTCCGAGCCGGTATACCGGGACGTCGCGCTCCGCACCCTGGCCGCGGCGGCCACCGTGACGGTGATCGACGCAATCGTCGCCCTGCCGGTGGCCTTCTTCATGGGCAAAATCGCGTCTCCGAGAGCCCGGCGCGCGTTGGTGGTCTCGGTGACGCTGCCGCTGTGGGCCGGGTATCTCGTCAAGGGATACGCGTGGCGGTCGCTCCTCGATCCCGGCGGCGGCGCCCTCAAGGAGGTGCTCGGACACACACCCGGCTTCGGGTACGCGAGTTCGATCCTCGTGCTCTCCTACCTCTGGTTCCCGTTCATGGTGATCCCCCTGTTCGCAGGATTCGAGCGGCTCCCGACGTCGCTCCTCGAAGCCTCGACCGATCTCGGGGCCAAGGCCGGGCGCACGTTCCGCAGCATCGTGCTGCCCCAGGTGTTTCCGTCGCTCGTCGCCGGATCCATCTTCACCTTCTCGCTGACGCTCGGTGACTTCTACATGAATCGCATTGTCGGTGGCACGACCGAGTTCATCGGCAACATCGTGTACCGGCAGTTCTCGGTCGACCTCCCGTTCGCGGCTGCGTACGCGGTCGTCCCGGTGGTGATCATGGTCGTGTACCTGCTCGCGGTGGCCCGCACCGGCGCGTTGGACGAGCTGTAGGCGATGTATCTCTCGTCGTTCTCGCGTTGGGTCCTGCGGGCCATCACCGCCGCGGTGCTCGTGGTGCTCTACGCCCCCATCGTCTACGTCGCACGCCTCAGCGTGAACACGTCGAGGAACTACGCGTGGCCGCCGCGCGGGTTCACGCTCGAATGGTGGCAGAAGGCATTCCACGAGGAGGGCCCCCGCACCGCGCTGTTGCACTCGGTGCAGACCGGTCTCACCTCGACTGCGATCGCGTTGGTGCTCGGTACGTTGGCGGCGTTCGCCCTGACGCGGTCGCGCTTCTTCGGCCGCAACGCGGTGAGCCTCTTCATCGTGTTGCCGATCGCACTCCCGGGCATCGTCACCGGCATCGCGCTGCTCTCGGGCTTTCAACGAATCGGCGTCGATGTGTCCTTCACAACGTTGGTCATCGCGCACGCCACGTTCTGCGTGGTGATCGTGTACAACAACGCCGCGGCCAGGCTCCGGCGTCTGACTCCCACGGTGCGGGAGGCGTCCGCCGACCTCGGTGCCGACGGGTGGCAGACCTTCCGGTTGGTCACGTTCCCGCTCATGCGCAGCGCGTTGGTGGCCGGAGGTCTGCTCGCATTCGCCCTCTCCTTCGACGAGATCATCGTCACCACCTTCACCGCCGGCGTCGGGTACAAGACACTGCCGTTGTGGTTCGCCGACAACTTCTCCCGCCCCAACGCGATCCCGACGGTCAACGTGGTGGCCACTTTCGTGGTGTTGGCCTCGATCATCCCCGTGTGGATCGCGCAGCGGCTCACCGACAGTGGGGCGCCCTCCCGCTGATCCGCCGTCCCGGTTGGTACGGTCCGACCATGGCGGAGAGGGAAACGATCGCGGCCGACGTCGTGCCCGTGGGTCGGGTGATCGGGACCGAGGACAGCACGCCGCTGTCCTTCTGGGTGGCCATCGCGCCGGGGCAATACCTGCAACTCGACGACGTCGTCGTCACCGACCGTGAGCTCCCGGAACCCGCGGCGTCGGTCACCCTCTCCGGGGTCGTCACCCAGGTCCGCGCACGACAGGAAGGTGCCCGGTTCGATTCCGACGTGTTCCTCGTCGCCGACGGTGTGCTGCCGGCCGAGACCGTCGAGGCGGCCGAGGTGAGCACGACCCGCGTGGAACCGGAGACGTTCGTGCCCCCACGGCCGGGTGCGGCGGTCCGGCGTGCGCTCGGCGCCGAGCGGGACCATGCGTTGTTGTTCGACGCGATGGAGCGCAAGCTGCCCATCGGCCTGGGCCGTGACGGCGCGCCCCTCTACGCGAACGTCGACTTCCTCGACGGTACGCGCGGCGCGCACGTGAGCATCAGCGGGGTGTCCGGGGTGGCGACCAAGACCACCTACGCGACCTTCCTGCTCTACTCCCTCTTTCACTCGGGTGTGCTCGGTCCGGAGGCAAACAACACGAAGGCGTTGATCTTCAACGTCAAGGGCGAGGACCTGTTGTTCCTCGACCAGCCGAACATCCGGCTCGACGCCGAGCAGGAGCAGCGGTACCACGCGCTCGGCCTGGTGCCGCGCCCGTTCGAGAGCGTGGCGATCAAGGCACCGCCTCGCCGCGGCGACCCCAATGCGGGGCCCGACACCGCCTCCCGTACGACCGGCGTGTCGTCGTTCTATTGGACCATCGCCGACTTCGTGACCGGCGAGTTGCTGCCCTTCGTGTTCGCCGACGCCGAGGACGAACGGCAGCAGTACACGATGGTGATCCACCAGGTGATGCGCCGCCTCGCCGACGGTGAGCCGGTGGGGGACGACGGACGCTGGCGCGTCGACGACGTGACCCTCACCACCTATCACGATCTCGTCGAGCTGATCGTCGACCGGCTCAACTCCGCAGACGCGCTCGTGGCCCAGGACTGGGCCGGGCGCGCGGTGGGGAGCGGCACGATCAACGCGTTCGTCCGGCGACTGTTGTCGTCGCAGCGGTCGCTGTCGTCGCTCATCCGCGCCGACATCCCACTGCGCGCCGATCGCGTGATCGACACCACACGCGGGGCGCAGGTGACCGTCGTCGACATCCACAACCTGGCCGAGCGGGCGCAACGATTCGTCGTCGGAGTCACGGTCAAGCGGGTGTTCGAGGCCAAGGAGGAATCAGGTGCACGCCGACCGTTGCTCTTCCTCGTGCTCGACGAACTCAACAAGTACGCGCCGCGTGAGGGCACCAGCCCGATCAAGGAGATCCTCCTCGACGTGGCGGAACGCGGCCGGAGCCTCGGCCTGATCCTCGTGGGTGCGCAGCAGACCGCGAGCGAGGTCGAACGTCGGGTCATCGCGAACTCGGCGATTCGTGTCGCCGGTCGACTCGACCCCGCCGAGGCGTCCCGTCCGGAGTACGGCTTTCTGCCCGCCGCACATCGTGAACGGGCTCGGATCGCGAAGCCGGGCACGATGTTCGTCTCGCAGCCGCAGCTCTCGATCCCGCTCGTCGTCGAGTTCCCGTTCCCGGCGTGGGCGACCCGGCCCGAGGAGTGTGCTCCGCTCGGCGGCGATGGGGATCCGTTCTCAGGTCTCCCCGGGTCATGAGGCTGCTGCACACGTCCGACTGGCACGTGGGCAAGACCATCCGGGGCGAGCCCCGCCTCGACGAGCACGCTCGCGTGTTCGCCGAGATCGTCGAGGTCGCGCGCCGCGAAACCGTCGATGTGATCCTCGTCGCCGGTGATCTGTACGAGTCGCCGGCACCCTCGCCCGACGCCGAGGCGCTGGTCATCCGCACGCTGCTGGAACTCCGCGCGATCGCACCCGTCGTGGCGATCGCCGGCAATCACGACCACGCGGCGCGCTTCGAAGCCCTCCGGCCGATCGCGGACGCGGCCGGGATCGTGGTGCGTGGTCGGGTCGCGCGGCCCGATGCCGGTGGGGTGGTCGAGATCACCACTGTGGACGGTGAACGAGCGCGCATCGCCCTGCTGCCGTTCTGTTCGCCTCGCTATTCCGTGCGCGCCGCCGATCTGATGGTGCTCGACGCCGCGCAGGCGGCAGGAGAGTACGCCCAGCGGCTCGCCGGGATCGTCGGCGCGCTGTGCGCGGATCCGGATCCGGGCGCGGTCAACGTGCTCGTCGCGCACTGCATGGTGCGCGGTGGAGAGGTCGGTGGCGGGGAACGGGCCGCGCAGACCGCGTTCGAGCCCTACTGGCTGTCGAGCGCCGCGTTCCCACCCTCGCTCAGCTACGCCGCCCTCGGTCATCTCCACCTCGCGCAACCGGTGCCGGCCGGCCCGCCGGTCTGGTACTCCGGTGCGCCGATCCAGGTCGACTTCGGGGAGGCGGGGGCGGGCAAGCACGTGCTGATCGTCGACGTGACCGCGTCGACCCCGGCTCAAGTCCGCGAGGTGGCGCTCACCGCCGGTGACGAGTTGCGGACCATCACCGGATCGATCGCCGAACTCGAGGCGATGGCCGGGACCGATTTCGGGTCGGCGTGGATACGAGTGCGCGTCGACGGTCCCGGCCGCGCCGGTCTGGTGGACGACGTCCGGGCGTGGCTGGGGCCCCGCGTGGTGGAAGTACGGGTGGCGGCCCACCAGCGGACGGTCGGCCCGGCCGTCGAACGCGTCGGCACCACGCCACACGAGTTGTTCGTGGAGTTCCTCACGGAACAGCAGGTGGACGATCCGCGGCTGAGCGCGTTGTTCGCCGAACTGCTCGACGCGGAGACGCACGCGTGAGACCGATTGAGGTCACGATGCAGGGGTTCGGACCGTTCGCCGATCCGGTCACCGTGGACCTCGACGCGGTGGAACTCTTCGCCCTGGTGGGCCCGACCGGTTCCGGGAAGTCGACGATCATCGACGCCATTTGCTTCGCGCTCTACGGCAGCATTCCGCGCTACGACGATCGCCGCGCCGTCGGTGCCGTCGTGCACGCACTCGCGATGGAGGCTCGGGTCTCGCTCACCTTCGAGCTCGGCGGTCGCCGGTACGTGGCGGCGCGGGTGGTACGGCGGGACAAACACGGCAAGGCCTCGACCAAGGACGTTCGTCTCGAAGCCGTCGACGGCGAGGTCCTCGCCGGCACCACCCGGGAGATGGATGCCGCCGTCCCCCGACTGCTCGGTCTGGGCTTCGACCAGTTCACGCGCGCGGTGGTGCTCCCGCAGGGCGAGTTCGCCCGGTTCCTCCACGACAAACCGGCCGCCCGCCAGGACCTGCTGGTCCAGCTGCTCGGCCTCGACGTCTACGAGCGCATGATGCAGGCTGCTCGGACGCGTGCTGCGGCGGCCAGCAGCGAGCGGGCCCGAGACCAGGAACGCATCGACGCGCTCGCGGGGGCCACTCCCGAAACGATCGCGGCGCTCGACGCGCGGGCGGCGTCGTGCGCGCAGGCGCGCGCGACCTGGCGGTCCCGTCAGCCCGACCTCGACGAACGGGCTGTCGCCGCCAACGCCGCCGACGCGCTCGCGAGTACGGCCGCCACTCGCGTCCAGGCACTGGACGGGCTCGAACCTCCGGCCGACCTCGAAGCGCACAGTGCCGTCGTCCGTGCGGCCGAGTCCCTCCGGGTTGCGGCCGAAGCCCGGGTCGAGGAACTCGCGGCGGCGGTGCTCGCCGCCGACGCCGCCGTCGCCGCGCTCGGCGCGCGGGACGCGCTCGTCGCTCTGGGGGAGGTCCGGACCGAGGCGGCGACGCTCACGGCCCGGCGCGTGCCGTTGGACGAGTCGCTCGTCGGTGCGCGTGACGAGTTGGACGAAGCGACCGTGGCGTTGGCCGCGGCGGAGGAACTCACCGAACACCTGCGGACCGCGAGCGCGGCCCACGTCGTGCGCGAACACCTCAGCGTCGGTGATCCCTGCCCGGTGTGCGAGCAGGTAGTGGCCAAGATCCCCCGCGGTCGAGCTCCGGCTGCATGGCGCGACGCACGAGAAGCGGCCGACAAGGCGCGCGCCCGCGTCGACACGGCGCGCGCCGATCAGCAACGGGTCCAGGGGCGAATCGAGTCGATCGAGGCGCGCCAGACCGAGATCGCGGCCCGGCTGGTCGACGCGCCCGCGCCGGAGGCGGTCGAGGCCCAACTGGCGCAGATCGACGAGGCGGTCCGGATGGCCACCCAGACCCGCACCGACGAGCGGACGGCCCGGACCGCATCGCGGGAGGCGAAGACCGCGTTCGACGCGGCGGCCGCCGCGGTGGCCGAGGCTCGCCGCGCGTATCGCGCCCAGCGCGACGGTCTGACCGCGATCGGGCTCGCGCCACCGCCCGAGACGGACGACATCGGGTCCGACTGGACCTCGTTGCTCGCCTGGGCCGAGACCGAGGCGACGACTCATCGACGCGACGCAGACGGCGCGATGGCCGAGGCGGCGACGATCCGACGGGCCGTCGACGAACAGCTCGACGCACTGGCGGCAGAGGCCGCCGCACTCGAAATCCCGCTCGAGCCCGAGGCGCGGACAGTTGCCGAGTTGCTCGAAGCCGCGGCCGGGGCCGAAGGGATGATCCGGAGTCGAATCGAACAGCTCACCGCCGATCGAGCCGAGCGCGACGCGCTGATCGAGCGGGTCGCGCTCCAAGCGGGCGACGCGGAGGTTGCGGCGGAGCTCGCACGCCTGCTCGATGCGAACCATTTCGAACGTTGGCTCGTCTCGGAGGCCTTGGCCCGTCTCGTCGCCGGTGGTTCGGCGCGACTTCACGAGTTGTCCGCCGGTCGATACTCCTTCGCCTTCGACGACTCCGGTCGTGACTTCCTTGTGGTGGACCACACTCAGGGCGACGAACGGCGATCGGTCCGCACGCTCTCGGGGGGTGAGACCTTCCAAGCGTCGCTGGCCCTGGCGCTCGCCCTCGCCGACGAACTCGCGGGTTTCGCCGCCGACCGCACCATGCGACTGGAGTCCGTGTTCCTCGATGAGGGATTCGGCACCCTCGACGCGGAGACACTCGAAGCGGTCGCGGCGACGATCGAGAACCTCGGTGCCGACGACCGCATGGTGGGCATCGTCACTCACGTGCCGGAGCTTGCCGCGCGGATGCCGGTCCAGTTCCGGGTCACGAAGGGCGCGCGCACGTCGACCGTCGAGAAGATCGAAGCATGAAGTTCACCGTCGACCCATGGGATCCCAGTTACGGCAGCGCCATCGAGACGGTGCTCGATCCCAGTGAGGTCGTGGTCGACGTCGAGGTCGAGGTCCCGACCACCGAATGGCGCGCGATCACGGTCGGAGGCGACCGGCGCGTGGAGACGGTGTTGTTCGTGGACGGCGTCCGCCGCATCGACGCCCGGGTCTGGGTCGAGGACGAGGCCGGTGACGTCGCGCCCGGCGTCTGCGCCAGCTATGCGGCGGGGGTAGTGCGCGCCGCATCGACGGCCGAGGTCGTCGAGACCAAGGTGGCGCGCGGGGTCTTCAGCAGCATGCCCGACGTGACTGTGATCCCGACGAAGTATCCGGCGGTCGTCTACGACCCCTATCCGGCGCGCGACTCGTCACCCGAGGCGCTGTGGATCGCGATCCAGAACGAGATGGGTCGGGTCGAGGTCGAGATGGCCGAGGCCGCCCAACGGGATGCACCACCCGACGCCCTGGTCCTCGTCGACGGTCCGGTGACCAACCGCGCCGAGGTGACCGGCGCGGTCGGTGTGATCAAGACCCATGCCACCGCCTACCTCCCGCCCGAGCTGCACCGGCTCGTCGGGACGTTCCCGGCCGGCGCGCGTTCGCCCGTGTTCACCATCGGGGGTCGCGGTGCCCGACACTCGTGGTACGTGAAACTCCCCGGCGCTCGCGGCGCGCCGTGGTCGGGCGTGGTCCGCTGCGAATGTTCGGCCGCGATCCTCGCCGTCGATGCGGTCGCGCTCGCGGACCGCGTCACCGCCACGCTGCCCCGCTACGCCAGCGAATCGCACAAGGACCCGCGTGCGCCCCAGAACCTGTACCCCGTCGGCGGCCTCGAACGCGAGCTCCGCCGCCGTCTCGGCGATCCCGACCTGCTGTATCGCGCACTCCTGATCGGCTCGCACGCCTTCAGGTGACGTGACCGTTGGGTGAGCGGACTCGTTACGTGGCGGGTGCGAGCTGCGCGAGCAGGTCGTCGTAGCTCGCGATGCCGAACTCGGCGCCGATCGTCTCCTGC